>JAZUED010000284.1:0-12359 GCA_045640005.1 Candidatus Fimousia sp. | reverse complement strand
ATTTCAATCAGTCGGTTAAAATCAAATACATTACCATGATATGCAGCTAAGCTGGCTGCGAGAATATCCTGTGATAATCTTACACATCCAATCTGCTTGATTTCTTCTTCAGAGAAACTTCTAATAGAAGGTCCTTTGTTTCGTTCAATGTGGACAAGTCCCTCTGACGAAAGTTTTAATAATGCATCATGGACAGGTGTACGGCTGATCTGCAACTGTTCTGAAAGCTGGGGTTCTGAAAGCTTAGAGCCTGGAAGAAGCTCAAGATGGAGAATCATCTCTTTAATCTTTTCGTATGCAATGCTGCTTTGTGACTTGCGCATGGCTAAAGTCCCCTTTCTATATTAAATTCCGTTCCGTTCTATTTAAAATATAGTATACACTACCTTTTAATTTCAGGTCAATCTTAAAGATTGTATGCAATCTTTACGAAAAGCACATATCATTTTTGTAAAAGTTTGTGCGTTGACTGATGTCAGACAAGCGTATTATAATGTATGCAAAGGATAAAATTGCATACAATTTGAAACGACACAGATTCAAATGAAAACATATGTTAAAAAAGGAAAAGGAGGCCCCAAATGGCAAAATCTATCGCAATCATGGATGGTAACCAGGCTGCTGCATATATTTCTTATGCATTTACAGAAGTAGCTGGTATCTTCCCTATCACACCATCTTCTCCAATGGCTGAGTACGTAGACGACTGGGCAGCTAACGGAAAGAAAAACATTTTTGGTGAACCTGTACAGGTTGTAGAAATGCAGTCCGAAGGTGGAGCTGCCGGTACTGTACACGGTTCCTTACAGTCTGGAGCATTAACAACAACATACACAGCATCTCAGGGATTATTACTTATGATTCCTAATATGTACAAGATTGCTGGTGAGATGCTTCCATCTGTATTCCACGTATCTGCAAGAACATTATCCGCACATGCATTATCCATCTTCGGTGATCACTCCGACGTTATGGGTGTAAGAAGCACAGGATTTGCAATGTTAGCATCCTCTTCTCCACAGGAAGTTATGGATTTAGGTGCAGTTGCTCACTTAGCAACAATCGATGCAAGAATGCCAATTCTTCATTTCTTTGATGGTTTCAGAACATCTCATGAAATCCAGAAAATCGAAGCATTAGATTATGAAGATTTAAAACCACTTGTAAATATGGATGCAGTTAAGGCATTCAGAGCAAATTCCTTAAACCCAGAACATCCAGCAACAAGAGGTACTACTGTTAACCCAGATATCTTCTTCCAGGCTCGTGAAGCATTAAATACAAAATTTAATGCAATTCCTGATTCTGTAGAAAAATACATGAATGAAATCAATAAATTAACAGGTCGTGACTATCATTTATGTAACTACTACGGTGCAGAAGATGCAGAAAGCATCATCGTACTTATGGGTTCCGGTGCAGAAACAGCAAAAGAAACAATCGATTACTTAATGGCTAAGGGCGAAAAAGTTGGTATGATCAACGTTCATTTATATCGTCCATTCCCAGTAGATTACTTCCTTAACAGCATTCCTGCTACTGTTAAGAAAATTGCAGTATTAGACAGAACAAAAGAACCTGGAGCAATGGGTGAACCATTATACCAGGATGTATGTACAGCATTAAAAGCACGCGACATTGATATTAAGGTTGTTGGCGGACGTTATGGATTAAGCTCCAAAGATACAACACCAGCTCAGTTCGTAGCTGTATATGAAAACTTAAAACAGGAAACACCTAAGAACAATTTCACAATCGGTATCGTGGACGACGTAACATTTACTTCCCTTCCAATCGGTGAAGAAATCAACACAACTCCAGAAGGCGAAAAGAGTGCAGAATTCTGGGGCATGGGTTCCGATGGTACAGTTGGTGCAAACAAGAACTCCGTTAAGATTATCGGTAATGCAACTGATATGTACTGCCAGGCTTACTTCGTATACGACTCCAAGAAATCCGGTGGTTTAACACAGTCTCACTTAAGATTTGGTAAGAACCCAATCCGTTCCCCATACCTTATCCAGGCAGCAGACTTTGTTGGATGCCACAATCCATCTTATGTAAATAAATACGACTTAGCTGACAACTTAAAAGAAGGCGGCGTATTCTTACTTAACTGTGGATGGGATATGGAAGGCTTAGAAGCTAATTTACCAGCATCCTTAAAACGCATGTTAGCTAAGAAAAATGCACAGTTCTATGTAATTGATGCTATTTCCATCGCAAGAAAGATCGGTTTAGGAAACCGTACAAATACTATTTTACAGGCAGCATTCTTCAAACTTTCCGGTGTAATCCCAACAGAAGTTGCTGTTGAAGAAATGAAATCCGCAATCTACAAATCCTACTTCAAGAAAAAAGGTCAGAAGGTTGTAGATATGAACTACGCTTCCATCGACTACGGCTTAACAGAATTAGTTAAGATCGATATCCCAGAAAGCTGGGCAACCGCAGAAGATGTAGTAGTAGAAAAAGAAGTACCTGACTTCATCAAAGAAATCGTAGAACCTATGAACCGTCAGACAGGTGACAAATTAACAGTTTCCCAGATGGTTAAATACGGTATCGAAGATGGTACATGGCCAGCAGGTACATCCAAATATGAAAAACGTGGTGCAGCAGTTGATGTTCCAGAATGGGATGCAGCAAAATGTATTCAGTGTAACCAGTGTTCACTTGTATGTCCACATGCTGCAATCCGTCCAATCCTTGTAGATGAAGCTGAAAAAGCAGCAGCTCCAGCTACATTTGAAACAGTAAAACCAATCGGTAAAGGCTTAGAAGCTTATACATTCCGTCTTCAGGTATCTCCACTTGACTGTACAGGTTGTGGATCCTGTGTCAATGTATGTCCTGCTAAAGAAAAAGCAATCTCCATGACTCCACTTGCAGACATGATGAAAGAAGCTGACAACTGGACATACGCTGTAGAAGAAGTTGCAATCAAGACAGATGCAGTTTCCGACAGCACAATCAAAGCATCCCAGTTCGCAAAACCATACTTCGAATTCTCCGGAGCATGTGCAGGCTGTGGTGAAACACCATATATCAAACTTGTTTCTCAGTTATTCGGTAACCGTATGTATGTAGCAAATGCTTCCGGATGTTCCTCCGCTTACGGTGGATCTACTCCATCTTCTCCATACTGTACAGATAAGTGCGGTTGTGGTCCTGCTTGGGCAATGTCCTTATTCGAAGATAATGCTGAATACGCTTTTGGTTTCTTAACAGGTCAGGAAGCAGTGAAGAACCAGCTTCTTACAAAAGCAGCTAATTTAGTAGAACAGGGTATCGCAACAGATGCAGCAAAAGCTTACCTTGAAAATGCTAAGAATGCTAAGACATCCAGAAAAGCAGCTGATGATTTAATCGCAGCAGTTGCAGGTATTGACAGTGAAGATGCAAACTTCATCCGCGACAACAAAGAATTCTTAACAAAGAAATCTGTATGGGCATTCGGTGGTGACGGATGGGCATACGATATCGGTTACGGCGGTTTAGACCATGTATTAGCATCTGGCAAGGATATCAACATCTTAGTATTAGATACAGAAGTTTACTCCAACACAGGTGGACAGGCTTCCAAATCCACAGCTGCAGCAGCAATCGCTAAATTCGCAGCAGGCGGAAAAGAAACAAAGAAAAAAGACCTTGGTATGATGGCTATGAGCTATGGTTACGTATACGTAGCACAGGTAGCTTTAGGATCTAATCCAATTCAGACATTAAAAGCAATCCGTGAAGCAGAGGCTTATGATGGACCATCCTTAGTAATCTGCTACTGTCCATGTATCGAACATGGTGTTAAGAAATCCATGGGACTTAGCATCCAGGAAGAAAAAGAAGCAGTTGAATGCGGATACTGGCACTTATACAGATTCAATCCAGATCTTAAGAAAGAAGGAAAGAATCCATTTACACTCGACTCTAAAGAACCAACTGGCGACTTCAGAAAGTTCCTTATGGGCGAAAACCGTTATGCTTCCTTAAGTCTTGCATTCCCTGAAAAGGCAGAAGAATTATATGCTAAGGCTGAAAGAGATGCTAAGGAAAGATACGCAAGCTATGTAAGACTTGCAGGCAAATAATTTGAATATATGAGACTCTCCTAAATAGAGAGATACATAATATCACTCCATTGTAATCATATAATGTTTACTCTCCCGGTGAAGCCCCCTGAACCGGGAGGGTAAAAATCCCCCCCAAAAAAAAGAGTAAAAGGAGAAATTACTATGGCATTAATGACAGGTCAGGAATATATCGAGAGTTTAAGAAAATTAAAAACCAGAGTTTATATGTTTGGCGAAAAAGTAGAAAACTGGGTAGATCATCCTATCGTTCGTCCATCTATCAACTCTGTAGTAGCTACTTATGATTTAGCATTAGATCCAGAATATGAAGATCTTATGACAGCTACATCTCACCTTACAGGTGAAAAGATCAACCGTTTTGCAAATATTCATCAGTCCACAGATGATCTTGTAAAGAAAGTTAAGATGCAGAGACTTCTTGGACAGAAAACAGCAGCTTGTTTCCAGAGATGTGTAGGTATGGATGCATTTAACGCTGTTTACTCCACAACTTATGAAATCGATGAAAAACATGGTACAAAATATCATGAAAACTTCAAAAACTTCTTAAAGATGATTCAGACAGAAGATTTAATCGTAGATGGCGCTATGACAGACCCTAAGGGTGACCGTGGATTAGCTCCAAGCGCTCAGGCAGATCCTGATTTGTTCCTTCACGTAGTTGATCGTAATGAAGATGGTATCGTTGTACGTGGTGCTAAGGTTCATCAGACAGGTTCCATCAACTCTCACTGGCATATCTTCATGCCAACACAGGCAATGAGAGAAGAAGACAAGGACTATGCAGTATCATTTGCTTGCCCAAGTGATGTAGAAGGTATGTACATGGTATATGGTCGTCAGTCCTGTGATACTCGTAAATTAGAAGATGGCACTATGGATGTAGGTAACTACACATATGGTGGTCAGGAATGTTTAGTAGTTCTTGATGACGTATTTATTCCAAATGAATACATCTTCATGGATGGCGAATATGACATGTCCGGTATGATGGTAGAAAGATTTGCCGGATATCATCGTCAGAGCTACGGTGGATGTAAAGTAGGTGTTGGTGACGTTGTAATCGGTGCTGCTGCTCTTGCTGCAGAATACAACGGTGCAAATCGTGCATCTCACATCAAAGATAAATTAATCGAAATGACACACTTAAATGAAACATTATACTGCTGTGGTATTGCATGTTCTTCTGAAGGTGCTCCTACAAAATCCGGTAACTACCAGATCAACCTTCTTCTTGCAAATGTATGTAAGCAGAATGTAACTCGTTTCCCATATGAAATTACTCGTCTCGCAGAAGATATCGCTGGTGGTTTAATGGTTACTATGCCTGCAGAATCCGACTTCACATCTTCCGTAGTAGCTGGTAAGAACGGTGAAACAATCGGTGAAATCTGCAACAAGTTCTTTGCTGGACGTGCAGACGTTCCTACAATGGACAGAATGAGAGTCCTTCGTCTCTTAGAAAACCTTTGTCTTGGTACAGCAGCAGTTGGATATCGTACAGAATCCATGCACGGTGCTGGTTCTCCACAGGCTCAGCGTATCATGATCGCTCGTCAGGGCAATATTGAAGGAAAGAAACAGCTTGCAAAAGATCTTGCTGGAATTAAATAGAATAAAACAAATTTAATCGAAACTATTTTCCAACCATAATTGTTTTCATATTAGAAATGGGCAGTCTACAGAGGCTGCCTGTTTTGTTGTTGTGAGAAAAGCGATAGCTGTGTTAATATGATAGATAAGTTATCGTAAATAAAGTAAGGCTAAATTGGGATATATAATGAAATAAAAGTTGGAGGTGGAAATAGTGGATTTAAAAGTTGGTGAAGTAATTAAGATGAAAAAGCCTCATCCATGTGGTTGTAATGAGTGGAAAATCCTGAGAACAGGTATTGATTTTCGTTTGGAATGTGCAGGCTGTGGAAGACAGGTCATGGTCACAAGAAAAAATGTGGAAAAGAACTTCCGTGGGTATATAGAAAAGTAGAGTAATGATGTGAATACGTTATAAAAAGAAGGCAGCAAGAAAATTACTGCCTTTCATTATTTCGTATAATATCCCATTTCAGAGAAAATGGCTTTGGTTTCAACAACTTCCTGCTTAATCTTTTCGTAATCCTTAGTTGCAAGCCCCATAAACAAAGCATCAATGATAATGGACTGAACCGTAAAGGAAGTCTGGGAAATCAGACGAAGATTGTTCTCTGTAATAGAAGTGAACAGGGTTACGGTTGATTTTTCAGCGAGCTTATGGTTGCCAAACTGGGTGATTAAGATGATATCTGCACCGCGGTCATGGGCAAGCTGAATATTCTGCTGGTTGGCTTCCGATTTACCCAGGGCAGTAAAGCAGATGAAAATGTCTCCCTCACCGATTAAAGTCAGTGATTCTAAGCGTAAGTGCGGATCGTCGTAGAAGATGGACTGGATACCAAGTCTCATCAGTTTTACTTGCATCTCTTTTGCAAGGATTGAGCTGGTTCCAAGACCGTTGAGATAGATCTTCTTTCCATCCTGTGCAGCAGAATGAATCAAATCAACGGCTGCGTCTAATGCTTTCGGATCGAGTGTTTTTGCTGTGCTTTCAATGGATGCTACGGTAAATGCTGCTAACTTCTTGTAAATATCGTGTGTGGAGTCGGATTCTTTGATATCCGTTGGGGTTGGAAAGTTTTTGTCTGCAGCTAAATCTGCGGATAGCTGAAGCTTTAAATCTGTGTAACCGTCCATATCAATTTTTTTTGCAAATCGAATGACAGCAGCTTCGCTTACATCACTTGCTTTTGCAAGTGCTTTAGTGGACATGGATACCACATCTGCGGGATTCTTCATAATATAGTCAGCCAGTCTCTTATCTGTATCTGATAAGAATGGCAGGGATGATTCAATTCTGGATAATAAATTTACGGTAGACATAAGGTTTCTCCTGATTATTTTCGTTTATTCTATTTCAATTATAAATTATGGCATTTCATAAAACAATAATTGCGTGAAATATTATTTCATAATTTTGTGAAAATGCTTGAAGTATAATTTTAATTATGCTACAGTAAAAGTGTAATAAAATTTCACGCAAAAAGACAAAAGATGAAATAGATTTTTGGCTGTAATTAAGAATGCATTTCCCGATGCGAACCTTTAAAGGAAAATGGTGGGTGCATTTCATATCAAAAGGAGGAAGAATGATGAAGTTAATTTGTTGTAAAGATTATGAAGATATGAGTAAACACGTGGCACAGGATATTTTAGCTGAAGTAAAAGCAAACCCTGAAATTGTTTTAGGTCTTGCAACTGGTTCTACCCCGGAAGGATGCTATAAATATATGGTAGAAGCTTATGAAACTGGAGAAGCTGATTTTTCTAAAGTAAGCAGTGTAAATTTAGATGAATATGTAGGACTCGGCCCAGATGATGATCAGGGATACCGCTACTTTATGAATAAACACTTATTTGATCATATAAACATTGATAAGGCCAATACTTATGTGCCAAATGGTCTTGCCAAAACTTCTGAGGAAGCATGTGCAGAACATGAAGCGAATATCAAAAAACTTGGTGGCATTGATGTTCAGCTCTTAGGCCTTGGCGGAAATGGTCACATCGGCTTTAATGAACCTGGGGAAAGCTTTGTGAAAGGTACACATATCGTAGATTTAACACCTGGAACAATTGAAGCGAATGCAAGATTTTTTGAAAGCATTGACGATGTTCCAAAACAGGCATATTCTATGGGTGTAGGTAATATTTTGGATGCGAAGAAGGTCATTCTTGCCGTTTCCGGAACACGAAAAGCACAGGCATTATATGAAGTGATTTACGGAAGCATTTGTCCGAAAGTGCAGGGAAGTATCCTTCAGCTCCATAAGAACGTAGTAATTTACGCGGATGAAGAAGCATTAAGCGTAATTAGAGAAAAGGGGCTGCTTTAAAATGATTATAAAGAACGGATTGGTTTTTACGGACCGGGGAAGATTTGAATGTAAGGATCTGTATGTAGAAGATGGTAGATTTGTCGCTACAAAAGCAGAAGTGAGTGATCAGACAGAAGTTGATGCGACTGGATGCAAGGTAATTCCGGGTATGGTGGATGTACACAGCCATGGGGCTGCCGGATATGATTTTGGTGATGCAACCCCAGAAGGATTAGAAGCAATTCTTACATATGAAAGAGCACACGGGATTACTTCTTACTGTCCAACATCGATGACAGTATCAAAAGAAGAATTATGTACCATTTTTTCGACTATTTTTCAGATTGATCAGAATAAAAAACTTGCTAAAATTGCAGGAATCCATATGGAAGGGCCATTTATCGCGCCAGCTAAGAAAGGTGCGCAGAATGAGATTCATATTAAACCGGCGGACAAAGCATTTTTTGAAGAATGCCAGGAAGCAGCGGGTGGTATGATCAAAGTCATCACTATGGCACCGGAAGAGGGTGCGAATATGGAGTTTGTTCGTGAGATGAAGGATCAGGTGCATATCTCGTTAGGACACACCTGCACAAATTATCAGACCGCTAAGGAAGCATTTGCCGCTGGAGCAGATCACGTAACACACTGTTTTAATGCTATGCAGCCACTCAATCACCGTGAACCGGGGCTTGTTGGGGCAGCGATGGAAGATGATCACGCAATGATTGAGATTATCTGTGATGGTGTGCATATCCATCCGGCTATGATCAAGATGATGTTTGATCACGTGGGACCGGAACGTATGGTATTGATCAGTGATTCTCTTTCCGCAACGGGTGTGGCTGATGGAATGTATGAATTTGGCGGACAGCCATTTATCGTAAAAGATGGCAAGGGAACGCTTCTTGATGGCACGATTGCAGGATCGACGACCAATCTTTTTGAATGCATGAAGAAAGCAATGGAGTTTGGAGTGCCGGAAGAATGGGCGATTTTAGCGGCAACAAGAAATCCTGCACAATCCATTGGGGTTTATGATGAGGTAGGTTCTATTGCTCCTGGTAAGGCAGCAGATTTCTTAATTGTCAGCGAAAATTATGAATTAAAAGAAGTCTTTGTAGATGGCGTAAATTAGCCGTTTTGTTCAGAAAAAAATACTTGAAAACACATATTTCATATGCTAAAATCTGAAATTGTGATAAACTATTAAATCCTTGCTCATTCACATGAGGGATGGGCCACATAGACCAGAAGGAGGTGCAACTATGGGCAAATATGAATTAGCATTAGTTGTAAACGCAAAGATCGAAGACGACGCTAGAGCAGAAGTTGTAGGCAAGATCAAAGCAATGATCGAAGGTTATAACGGTGTAATCACTAACGTTGATGAATGGGGTAAGAAAAAATTAGCTTACGAAATTCAGAAGATGAAAGAAGGATATTACTACTTCATCCAGTTCGACGCAGCTACAACAGTACCAGCTGAATTAGAAGCTAGACTTCGTATTAACGAAAACGTACTGCGTTTCTTATGCTTAAAACAGGAAGCATAAGACAGAGGAGGAATCCACATGAATAAAGTCGTATTAATGGGACGTCTCACAAGAGATCCTAACGTAAGATACTCTCAGGGAGACAGACCAATGGCAGTTGCAAGATACACTCTTGCAGTAGATCGACGATTCAGAAGAGAAGGCGAACCTGATGCAGATTTCATCAGCTGCGTAGCATTTGGCAGACAGGGTGAATTTGCAGAAAAGTACTTAAAACAGGGTACAAAGATCGCCATCACAGGTAGAATTCAGACAGGTAGCTATATCGGTAAAGACGGAAACAGAGTTTACACAACAGACGTAATTGTAGAAGAACAGGAATTTGCTGAAAGCAAAGCATCCCAGAATCAGTACCAGGCTTCTAACCAGGGCAACTTCGGTGGAGCAGGTAACTACAATGGCGGTGGAAACTTTGGTGGTTTTGAACCAGCTGGTAAACCAGCACCAAGCGCAGCAGCAGGTGACGGTTTCATGAGCATTCCGGACGGAATCGAAGAAGAGTTACCATTTAGTTAAGATTTTAGGAGGTAATATCAATGGCTTACAATAGAGGCGACGGCGCTAGAAGACGCGGCGGAAGAAGAAGACGTAAAGTTTGTATTTTCTGCGTAGACAAGAATGCAGTAATCGATTACAAAGATACAAACAAATTAAAGAGATACGTATCTGAAAGAGGTAAAATCTTACCTCGTCGTATTACAGGAACATGTGCTAAACACCAGAGAGCTTTAACAGTAGCGATCAAACGTGCTAGACACTTATCCTTAATGCCATACGTAGCTGAATAATCACAACAAAAAACCCTTTAGTTATGCGAAAAACAAGCATTTCTAAAGGGTTATTTTTTTGCTGTTTGATACAGTTTTGATACCGCGAGATTGTAAAAAATATAATAACTACGCACGGATGATACATTTTTATATACAAAAAATTACCACTGGTAAATATATCTCTTGACATTAATGCTTACCACTGGTATACTGTAATCAGAAACAGGAAAAAGTCTTGAATATAGTATTTATCGTAAAGGAGTCGGAATTATGAGTAAAAGTATCGTATTAACATGTTGTGGACACAGTGAATTAGGAACCATCGATCGTTTATTAAATGGGGAAAACAAACCAGAAATGCTCATCGTAGCAGACACAAAAGAATCTAGCTTAGATCGTGCGAAGAAGATGTTTCCAATTGATTACGCTGTAGAACGTGGTGTATTATTGATGTATGTAGATACTAGTGATCAGAAAAATACAGAAGAATATTTATTTGATTTATCCGATGGAACAGGTTTTGATGACGTATACGTATTTGAAACAATCCGCTACTCTATGGATATGGCGAAAAAGATTTTAAGCAAGGATGGACAGATTCACTATTTCTGTAAGGAATCCTAATTTAGGGAATTGAAATCTAAATTGTAGATTGAATCATCCTTAATTTTGAATTACATCATGCCATAGGAAAGATCGGATATAAAAAGATGTAGAAAGGACACGCCTATGAGACATGAAACGATTTATTTGCGCGAAGGAAGAACGGATGTAAAGCTTACTTCTTATATTATTGACGATTCCTTCGAAATCTTAAATGGAAGAAAAAGACCAGCGGTAATCATTTGCCCGGGAGGCGGCTACTGGCTGACCTCTGATCGTGAAGGGGAACCGGTTGCGTTGGCATTTTTAAGAATGGGATACCATGCATTCGTGCTCGATTACTCTGTGTATGGAAGAGATGCTCTTACTATGACACCTGAGACCATGCCAGTTCGAGAAGAAAGCCTGTATCCAAATGCAATGTGCGATTTAGGTGCAGCCGTATTGATGTTAAAAGACCATGCGGATGAATGGCTCGTAGATCCAGACCGAATTGCAGTATGTGGATTTTCCGCAGGGGGACACTTATGCGCTACCTATGCGACGAACTGGTATAAGCCTGTATTATCCGATTATTTCAATAGACCGAAGGAAGATTTTAAGGTTGCGGCATGTGTTTTGGGATATACCGTATTCGACATGCTTTGGAATTATGAACAGAATGGAAATCAGGACGATATGATTTCCATTGCGCTTGTTGGCAAGAATCCATCTAGAGAGTTGCTTGAAGAAGTGAGTCCGAACCGCAATGTGGATGAGAACACGCCGCCGATGTTTATCTGGGCGACTTCAGAGGATGCAATTGTGCCGGTTCAGCACAGTATGATGATGGCCATTGCTTTAGCCGAAAAGAACATTCCATTTGATCTTCATATTTTTGAAGAGGGACCACACGGAACCGCACTTTCCGACATGACAACGGCAGAAGCCTGCGATATGATCCTGCCAGATGCAAAAAAATGGTGTGCTCTTTGTGATGCGTGGCTGCAGAAGAGATTTTTCCTTCCACTGCCGGCAAAACTAGGCGAACCAAATCAGTATTAATAGAAATTTTCAGGGGGTATTGCACTAAAATTTAGTGCAATACCCCCTTTTTTTCTTTATTAGTCTCTCGGAGTCTTAGAATGGCTTAAATTCAAGCTATCTGAGGTTCCTTTTTTATTAAATCCCCCACTTTTTTCAGAAAAAACACTTGACATTTACCGCAAAAAATGCGGCGCTTCGCGCCTATTGATTAACAAGCATCGTCCGCTTGCGGCGGTGTTTATTTTTCGATATGGAGGCGATTTTTATGTTACCTGTTAATTGTGGCAGTCACGAAGACTACCAAAATTTTGTTGTTGAACAACTTCGTAATTACTACCCAGATCCTAATCAGATCTCACGCTCCACATGGGATATCATCGAACGTTTCTGGCTCCTGGATCT
>JAZUED010000283.1:0-7845 GCA_045640005.1 Candidatus Fimousia sp. | reverse complement strand
ATTCAGTATCATTTAGAAAAGATGTAAATATAGATGCAATCAAAAAGGAGATGATTTTTCGTCATCTCCTTTTATAATTTTCAAAATTGTTTGTATTTTTCTGATTTTTTATGCATCTAACATTATGCTGCGAATGTTATGCGTCTAATGGCTTTACAAATTTTGCAAATGCAAGCTGTGCATGAATTAAATCCTGATCAAAGCGACAGTGATATTTACCAAGTTCAGCTTCTGCATCTGCTTCACCGATAAATCCAGAACCAGCAGTTGTCATAAGAGAATTCTTTCTCGCAATTTCATAATAGTAATCTGTTTCTTCTTCACTGTGACATCCTGCAAAGGATTCGATTCCATCAATCATAACATCTTCAATGAGTTCTTCGATGATTTCTCTCTTTTCTCCAAAGCTCTTTCCTGGATGTGCTAAGATCGCAAGACCTTTTGCGTCATGAATTAATTCTACCATTTCTTTTAAGTTTGGATAGATAATATCCGCTTCAGTCATTTCAGGGTCTTCTGCTAACATCATCTTCTGAGCTTCTAAGATTTCTCCCATCGCATCAAATTCACAAAGTTCTAAATTAATACCATATCCAAGTAAAGATACATCCATATCTTTGTATTTACATTCAAGTTCAACAGCTGGAATGCAGGTGATACCCATATCTTCAGCAGTTTTTACTGCTTCTTCCACACCTTTTACCCAGTTTGCATCCGTAAGTGCCATAATAGTAATACCTTTTTCGGCACACATCTTTACAAGCTGTTCTGGTGCATACTGTCCATGATCGCTGTACATACTTTTCATATTTAAATCAATATAGTGTTCCACGTTCGTTCACCTCTTCTATTTACTCACTATTGTCTATTTTAACAAACATCATTCCTTCCGTAAATATGGAAAAATGCTGACAAAAGGGATGTGCAGGTAAAAAATGTATAAACGCACAAAAAGCCCGACTTCAAAAAGAAGTCTGGGCTTTCTGCGTTCTAGTGATAATTAAAAAATGAAAAACTTATCTACTTGCGAATCTTTCTCTTTAATACATCAAAGAGATTGAGTGATCTTAACATACGTTCTCCAGGAATGTACTTATTGATTGCTTTTAAAACCTTTTTCGGTTCTTTAGAAGCAAAGGAGAACGCTCCGTTACTTTTCGTCTGAATCATGAATCGAGGGATTGCTTTCCCTTTCATGATAACAGAGGCGGACACAAAATCTACTTCCTCCCATGGAATCTGGATAAAATCCTGAACGTTTCTCTCATTGAAAAATTCAAACCCTTTATCTCCAACCATGATTTTCCCATAGGTAGTCAGACCATGAAATGATGTCCCGGATGCTGTTAAATCGACTTTTGTATTAATAGATTGAACCATGGTTGTTTACCCTCATAAAGTGTGGATTACATTAAACCGATTAAGTGGAATACGATACCAATTACGAATAATGCAACGATGATCATAATTGGAGATACGTTCTTCTTTAATAATTTACAGCAGATTAATGTTAAGATTAAGCCTGCAAAACCTGGAATTAATGTATTTAAGTTGTCCTGTAATGTTGTAACTTTTTCAGGTGTTAATGCTAAACCGGAAGCGTACTGTGTGATTGCTGTCTGGATACCAGCTGCATCACCAGTGATGGAAGCCCAGTCAATGTAAGCGCCTTCTGCTAAAGTAACTTTAGAAACTACCGGCGTAAAGGATACACTTACCCATCTGTCTACTAATGCCCCTAATACGAACATACCGAGGATGGAAGCACCTTTTGTAATTTTACCAAGTAAACCACCAGATAAGTCTTTTGTGATTTCTGTACCTACTTTGTAACCAAATTCCTGTGTATACCACATGAAACCGAAACGGATAATATTCCATAATACGAAGAATAAGATTGGTCCAAGGATGTTTCCTGTCATAGCAAGGGAAGCACCTAAAGCACCAAGGATAGGACGTACTGTGAACCAGAATACAGGGTCACCTACACCTGCGATAGGTCCCATCATACCAACTTTTACACCGTTGATAGCGGAATCTTCTACAGTTGCACCATTTGCTTTTTCTTCTTCTAATGCAAGAGTAACACCAAGAATTGGAGATGCTACATATGGATGTGTGTTAAAGAATTCAAGATGTCTCTTTAATGCTGCAATTCTATCTTCTTCTGTTTTGTATAATCTTTTGATCGCTGGGATCATTGCGTAACACCAGCCACCGTTCTGCATACGTTCATAGTTCCAGGATCCCTGAAGGAAAGTTGAACGGAGTGCTACGGACATACGATCGCTTTTAGTTAATGTAATTCTATCTGCCATTTTTACTTCCTCCTTATCCTTATTCGTAATCATCTAAGATGTCGCCAAGTGGATCACCAGTTCCGCCGTTACCTACGCCGCCGCCAGAAGCTGCTGCTTCAGATAATTTAAGGTAAACTAAAGCGATGGAGATACCGATTGCTCCTAATGCGATTAATGTTAAGTCAGATACAGCTGCTAAACAGAAACCGATTGCGAAGAATGGCCATACTTCTGCTGTTGCCATCATGTTGATAACCATAGCGTAACCTACTGCCACTACCATACCACCACCGATAGCCATACCATCTGTTAACCATGCTGGCATAGAATTTAAGAAGTTAGCTACTACTTCAGATGGGATTACTAAAAGACAAGCTGCTGGGATTGCAATACGAAGCCCCTGCATAGCGATAGCTGCTAACTGCCAGAATTCGATTGCTCTCATGTTACCTTTTTCAGCTGCTGCGTCCATGAAGTGAACCATAGGTACAGCAAGTGTACGACAGATCATTGTTAAGAATAAACCTGCAACTGCAAGAGGGATAGCTACAGCAATCGCTGTAGAAACACCTTTAACGCCCTGTCCGGAAAGAACAAGGATAATAGCGGATGCTACGGATGCTAAAGCAGCATCTGGAGCTACAGCAGCACCGATGTTAGCCCATCCTAAAGCCATCATCTGAAGAGTACCACCTAAGATGATACCTGCTGTTAAGTTACCTGTTACTAAGCCAATTAATGTACAAGCTACAAGTGGCTGATGGAACTGGAATTCATCAAGAATACCTTCCATACCTGCTAAAAATGCAACGATAATTACTAATATCATTGATACAACAGACATTTTTATTTCCTCCTTTTTCTCAAGTTAAAAAAGATTGTTTTTTGTTACTATTTGATTCCAAGACCTTCTTTTGCTTTTGCAATTAGAGCGTCCATATCTTCGCCGGAATCATTAGGTACTTTACGTACGTCAAATTTGATACCAAGAGCTTTTAATTTAGCAAATGTTTCAACGTCTTTAGCGTCAAGGGATAATACCTTGTTAACTGCAACTTTACCATTGCTGTGAGCCATGGAACCTACGTTTAATGTTTCGATTTCTACACCACCTTCAATTGCTGCAAGAGCATCCTGAGGTGTTTCGAAAAGAAGCATTGCTTTTGTTTCACCAAAACGTGGGTCTTTTGCAACTTCACACATTTTGTAAATAGGTACACAGTGTGCTTTTACCCCTGGAGGCGCTGCTTCCATGATCATACGTTTTCTTAAATCGTCATGTGCTACAGAATCAGATACTGCGATGATTCTGTCTGGACCAACTGCTTTTGTCCAGCCTGTAGCAACCTGACCGTGAAGTAAACGAGTATCAATTCGAGCAAGACCGATCTTAATCTTACCGTCACCAAGTACTGTTCCTTCTGGAATAGCCCCCTGTGGTGCTGCTGTTGCAACTGCTGCTGGAGCTGCTTCTGCTGGTGCAAGTGTTTCTGGATAAATCTTGATACCGTCTTTTCCGTCCTGTAATACTGCTGCTGCAACTTCCTGAGCGCTGTCAGAGCTCATGCAGTTTGCTACTGCAGAAATTAACATTGGAAGGTTCATTCCCGCTACGATTGCCCATTTGTCTTCTTTACCTGCGATGAGTTTATTTGCCTGGTTAAATGGAGTACCACCCCATAAATCAACAAATACTACTACATTGTCAGGATCTGGGAAGGAAGCTGCTGCCTCTTCCATTCTTTTTCTGATATCATCAGGACCATCTTCAGGCATAAGTGCAACAGCTTTCATGTTTTCCTGTTCACCAAATACCATAGATACAGACTGAAGAATACCAGGTGCAAAACCGCCGTGGCTTGCAAGTATAATTCCAACCATACTTTTTCCTCCTCTCGTATTTTGTTGGTTTTAAATTATTGACTATAAAACGTTTCCAAAGAAACAAAAAAACCAACCTAAAGACTACCAGTAGATAAAGCTATCCCCTGGATGACTTAAGTTGGTTTTGCCTGCATGACCAGTAACAATCCATTCAATAATTTAAATGTTTGTTTTTATTACTTCATCTCCCACATGTACATATTTTGCAAGAGGTGAAGAAATGGATTCATAAGAATCTGTATTACTAATGATCAGTGGAGTTGTCAATGAATATCCATGATCAAGAATAATCTTTCGATTAAAGGTAACGATCGGTTCACCCTGTTTTACTCGCTGCCCTTTTTCGACAAATAGTGTAAATGCCTCTTCTTTCAGTCTGGAAGTATCAATTCCTATATGAATTAGGATTTCTGCCCCCGAATCACTTTGAATACCGATGGCATGCTTTGTCGGATAAGTTGAAGAAATAATTCCATCTACCGGTGAGTAGATATAATCATGTGTTGGAAGGATTGCAAATCCTTCTCCTAAAAGCCCAGATGAAAAAACGATATCCTCCACATCAGAAAGTGGAATCAGCTGCCCGTTTGCAAATGCATGGATCGGCTCACTTTTTAATTCCATCTCTTTTGTTTCTGCTTTTTGTACTGGTTGTTCAATATAAACGGTATCTTCTACCGTGATGATTTCTTCTTTTATTTGTTTTTTAATCGCCTGTTCGAGTCGCTTCCTAAGCATTCCTACTTTCGGACCATAAATAATCTGCAGATTATTGCCACGAATCATAACACCAGCGGAACCACTCTTTTTAATCAGTTCCTGATGAATCTTTGTTTCATCAGAGACCGTTACGCGAAGTCTTGTCGCGCAGGAATCAACATAAAGAATATTATCAATTCCACCAAGCCCGGGAACAAGGTTCTCAAGCTGCGAATTCCCATAAAAAACTTCTGTTTCCAGTTTTTCTTCACTATTGTCACTTTCCGAATCTCTTCCCGGTGTTTTTAAATCAAATTTCAAAATTAAGGTTCTGAAAATGAGATAGTATGCTGCAAAATAGATGATGCCCAATGGAATCAGACGAATCCAATGCGTTTTATCATTCCCCTGCAAAATACCAAACAAAAGGAAATCAATAGCTCCTCCGGAAAAAGTAAGCCCAATGGCAATATGAAGAATATGTGTCAGCATATAAGCGAGTCCTGCCAGAAATACATGCACAATGTAGAGTATTGGTGCAACGAATAAAAAGGTAAATTCTAACGGTTCTGTAATCCCTGTAAGAACACATGCCAACACAGCAGAAATCATAAGACTTCCCACTTTTTTCTTATATTTTTCATCAGCCGTCTGATACATCGCTAATGCTGCTCCCGGAAGACCAAAAATCATAAATACGAATTCTCCGGTAAAATATCGGCAGGCATCAACACTGTAAGATGCTGTCTGACTGGCAAGCTGAGCAAAGAATATATTCTGACCGCCAGCCACCATTCTTCCGGCAACATTTGCCGTGCCTCCAACTGCAGTCTGCCAGAATGGCAGGTAAAATACATGGTGAAGACCAAAGGGAATTAAGGAACGCTTGATAATACCATAGACAAAGGTTCCCAGATAACCGCTGCTTGTCACAACGGTTCCAACAGAGCGAATTCCCGTCTGAATTCCTGGCCAGACAAAATATAGAATTCCTCCAACAAATATATAAAGTAAAGTACTGATAATCAGTACGAATCTGCTTCCTTCAAAAAAGGATAATGCATTCGGAAGTTGCTGCATTCGAAAACGGTTGTTTAAATATGCAACACCCAGACCTACAATAATCCCTCCAAATGCTCCCATCTGAAGCGTGGTAATTCCCAGTGAATTCGTAATTGTCCCTTCCACTACATTAAGTGCCGGACGACCGCTTTCACTGATTTTTCCTGCAAATAGTAAGCAGGAACTAATCGTTGCATTCATAACCAAATAAGAAAGAACAGCGGAAATAGCTCCGATTTCTTTATCCTGTTTACTCATGCCGATTGCTACACCGGCAGCAAACAACACTGGAAGGTTATCAAATACAACGGCACCGGAATTTTTCATGATCGTAAAAATATAATACGGAACAGTTCCCGGTCCAAACGAAGAATAAACGCCATAAGCATGAAGCGTTGTTACATTCGTTAAAGATGTTCCAATCCCTAATAACAATCCCGCAATAGGCAGTATTGAAATTGGAAGCATAAAGGATCTCCCGACCCTTTGAAATATACCAAATAATCGGTCAAGCATGTTAAAGACCTCTGTTTTTTACATTGTAATTCTGTGAATATGAACGGTCAGATAAACAAGTTCCTCTTCACTGATCTGAATATCATATTCCGCTTCAATTGCTTTTTTAATTCCAAGTGCACACTGATAATCATCGCTGTACTGTTCGCGAATCATAGAGCGGAAAAGAAAATCGTCATCTTCAGGAATCTGTTTCACCTGAAGAACACGTGCTGCAAAGAACTTGATGTGTGTGACAAAGCGTTCAAAATGAATGGATTGCTTGTCTACGCGATTTGGAAAATACTCATCTACTACACTGACTACATTATTCACAAATTTCGGAATATCTAAAGACACTTTCATGCTGGTATCATACTCGGATGTAATAAAATGAAGAGCAATAAATCCTGCTTCATCTACCGGAAACTTTAACCCAAGTTCTTTTTTCAAGATAAGTAAACTCTGTACACCAGCTCTGAATTCATCCGGATAATACTGCTTTGTCTCCCATAAAAGTGGATTGGAAAATGAAATATTATTCTTCAAACGTTCAATCGCACAGTTAATATGGTCGATTAAGGAAAGATATATCGTTTCCTTCAGCTTATCTCCTAATACAGATTTTGCATAGGTAATGATCTGATCAGCCGCGTGAATATGTTCTAACGGAATATCCTTGATAATCTCAATTAATTTGGAGTTTCTTTCTTCATTCTCTAAACGAAAAATCTTTTCGATTTTTTCATCCGGAATGGCATCTCCACGCTTTTTCGCAAACCCAAGGCCTCGACCCATAATAACTAATTCGCATTTATTACTGTCGTAGGATGTTACTATGTTGTTGTTTACTACTTTTGCTATAATCATACTCTGTTCTTTCTATTAATATATCTATTTATAAATAAAAAAAGCCAACTTAAATATACCGATACTATCTCCAAGGGTATTTTTAGTTGGTTTTGCCTGATTTAACAGTTACAATCCTCTTATTATTTTTCTTACTTCTATTAAAATAACATATGGTCACAAAGTGGTCAAGGATTAATTTGTATTATAGAAAAATTTGATAGAACATGTGGAATTGATTGATAGTTTTTCAGAATGGAATAGTCCCTTTTCAGGCTTTTCTTATGCACAAAAATAGTGGGTATCCATTCGGATACCCACTATTTTTGTGCATAAGAAAAGCGCGAGACGGGACTCGAACCCGCGACCCCGACCTTGGCAAGGTCGTGCTCCACCAACTGAGCCACTCGCGCATGTTAAGTGCCCAGAGCCGGAATCGAACCAGCGACACAGGGATTTTCAGTCCCTTGCTCTACCAACTGAGCTATCTGGGCATATTAATTTTTCAAGCGGGTGATGGGAATCGAACCCACGTATCCAGCTTGGAAGGCTGGTG
>JAZUED010000282.1:0-1792 GCA_045640005.1 Candidatus Fimousia sp. | reverse complement strand
GCCTGTATCTGCAACACTGATCAAGTAGTGGGGTTTATCACCATCTACGATTTCCATAGAGATAAAAGCATTATCTCCGCTGTTGGAATAACGGATTGCATTCGTCAGAAGGTTCATGATGACACGTGACATCTGTACGCGGTCAACGACGCAAGGGCACTCTTCTTCGATGATATCAAAATCCATGTAGATGCCTTTATCTTCAAAATCCGTAAAGACGGAGATGATATTTTCGCGCAATAATTCTGCCAAATCACAGGATTCCATATGAAGTTCAAATCCCGTACTGTCTAATTTTACGAATTCAAACAGCATCGTGATCAGTTCACTGATACGTAAGGATTTTGCATAAATTGCATTTAAATAATCTTTCTTTTTGGATTCATCTTTGATGACACCATCATTTAGAGCACGGGAATATCCAACAATCGTTGTGATTGGTGTTTTGATATCATGTGTGATATCGAAGAACAGCAGGTTACGCTGTTTTTCTTCCTGCTTGATGTAATACAAATCAATTTCACGTAATTCGTCCATCTTCCTTTTTACATTCGTGCTGTACCACCAGGTGGCAATAATGTAAGGTGCTAATTGAAGAAGAACCTGTAAAATGATAATGATGATGATTGAGGTATAATAAGCATTGATCATACCATTTCCATACTGGGCAATAAAATCTGGTGCCTGCACCTGAGTCTGTAGCATAGAAGACAGATTGTCTGAAATTGGTGCCTGCAAAAATGCTGGGAATCTGCTCGAGATCATATTCCAGATTGCCTGAAGAAACATCTGCAGCATGGATTTGGTAGCTCCATTTGTAAAGGAAATGCTTCCAACCTGCAATACATCGGTCATTAATGGAAGAAACAAATTTCGATAGATACTTCGAATAAGCTGTTCACAAATATAGATGAAAGCCATTGCTTCAACGAAGCGCGATACAAGAAAGATCCTTAGGTTCAGGACGTCTCTTTCTGCTTCTTTTCTTTTGTTCATAGTAATGTATGATCCTCCTACTGAAGTCTGTAACCGAGTCCTCGGATCGTTTTGATATATTCATTCTGATTATCAGAAAGCTTAGAACGGAGTTTACTGATACATACCATAATATTGTTATCAGAAATAAAGAAATCGTCTCCCCAGCCTGCTTCATAAAGTTGCTGTTTAGTAAATACTCTGCCAGGGTTTTCCATAAATTTAGCCATAATCTTAAATTCTACACCAGTAAGATAAATCTCTTCATCTCCTTTGTATAATAATGCAGAATCAACATATAATTTTAAGTCTCTGACCTGAAGAATCTTTTCTTCTTTTTTCTCAGATCTTGCGCCAAGAGAATAGAAACGACGAATGTTGGAATTGATTCGTGCAACCGCTTCCATTGGCTGGAATGGTTTTGTGATATAGTCATCTGCACCGATGTTAAGACCAAGAATCTTATCGGATTCTGCTGTTTTTGCAGATACCATGATGACTGGAATATTGTTTTCTTCACGAATCTTTTTCAATGTTCTAAAACCGTCGAGACCAGGCATCATAACGTCTAAAAGAACTAAATCAACTTTCTGATTCTTTAAGATATTTAATGCTGTTGCTCCGTCTGGTGCCTCTAAAACTGTGTAGCCAGCCTGTTCAAGATAAAGTCGGAAAATGTCTCTGATTTCGGCTTCGTCATCGGCTGTTAAAATAGTATAACCCATAATTAAATCTCCTTTCTAAGATTATTATAAATGGTAACTTCTGTTGTATAAGTCCATGGAATTACAAAGAATACTTCGAGAATACCAAGTGT
>JAZUED010000281.1:0-1843 GCA_045640005.1 Candidatus Fimousia sp. | reverse complement strand
TCCTTGGCTCACAGAACGACATGGCTACGATCCGACTTCCATCCACTTCTCTCATTTCGGTACCGTTGTAGCAATTAAGCCCGATAAAGTCGATTTGCTGTGAAGCGATCAGCTTCAAGTCCTCCTCGACAGAGGAAGAATTCTGCGCCGCCACGGCGCCAGCTTCCGTAGCGCCTTCGCCAAAAGAGTCATCGTCGGCCACGGCGCCAGCTTCCGTAACGCCTTCGCCAAAAGAGTCATCGTCGGCCACGGCGCCACCAAATTCCATATCTTTGCACTTCTCCCATGGATGGTTTGGATCATCTGGATATCTTCCAAACACAATTGGATCCAAAAACCACTGGTGATTAAAGCACCAGCCCGGATTTTCCTCGATTGGAATTGATACGAATGCTCCATCCGCAAGCCCTTTCGGAGTCTTCACTAACTGTTTAGCCATCGAACCGTCAGTCGAAATCGCAGAGCAGTCTTCCATAGAACCGCCACGATTCATCGCCGACTGATCCACCATAGAGTCACTAGCCAAATCCCCGACTAATCTATTAGAAACATAAGTAAGCGCCCCTGTAGAAGCCACTCCAATCTTAATTTCCAGATCAATCGCTCGCATTTTCTTTGATGCAAGCGCATGCGCCAAAATAATGTTATGCCAGCAAACGAATGCATCTTCGTCCGACAATTTTCTGCCTGGTGCGTGAAGTAATCTCACATGACCAAGCCCAACAATGCACTGTGGCTCATTAAATGTATAATAATTTTTCACTCTTGTGTGAAAATGTTTCGCAAATATTTCACTATATCTGGCAAAGGCATAAGCAGTATCGCGGTTTTGCCATCCACCCTTCTTGTCAAGAGCAAGTGGCAGATCCCAATGATATAAAGTCACCCAAGGTTCAATCCCACGGGCGATACACCCATCAATCACACGGTCATAATACTCAAGCCCTAAAGGATTCACCTCGCCATCCCCATCCGGAATGATACGTGGCCAGCTGATGCTAAGACGATATGCCTTAATACCAAGACTTGCCATCAAATCAAGATCTTCCTCGAAACGATGATACGCATCACACGCAACATCCCCAGTATGATCACCGAACGTGTTGCCTGGTGTATGAGAAAATGCATCCCAAATGGATTCACCTTTTCCATCTTCGTTCCAGGCACCCTCGATCTGATAAGAAGCACTTGCCGTTCCCCAGATAAAGTCTTCACTAAATTTCATAATTTTTCCCGTTTTATATTCTAAAAGTCCAACTGTACAAAACCCTGTTTTCGTAGTTGAAGACCTCAACTATCCCATCACGATCTGAACTTCGTAATCTGTCACACCATCCATCATAGGAATCACATTGCCTTCACAAGCAACTTCATTTACCATCATGGAAGCAACACCTTTTTGTACGCCGGCACTGTTATCAACCGTAATATGATAATTTGCACCACGATATTTACGTTCACATGTAAATCCTGATAAATCGGAAGGAATACATGGATCTACGGATAAACCGTAAAGTGTTGGCGCGATACCAAGGATGTGCTGAGAAATACAGGTAAATGTCCATGCTGCAGTTCCGGTTAACCAGCTGTTTTTACCTTCGCCAGGATTTACAGCATCACGACCTGCCACCATCTGACAGTATACGTAAGGTTCTGTTCTGTGGATTTCACTGATGTCTTCTAAGTAGATCGGACAAGTCTTCTTAAATACAGAAGATGCACGGTCGCCATGTCCAAGAACTGTTTCAGCAATTGCAATCCAAGGATTGTTGTGACAGAAAATTCCAGCATTTTCCTTATATCCTGGAAGTCGGATCGTAGCCATGTCGTTCTGTGAGCCAAG
>JAZUED010000280.1:0-5224 GCA_045640005.1 Candidatus Fimousia sp. | reverse complement strand
TGTAAGTCCCTGAGGAGCAAGGATGTATGCCTTCTCACCATCTGCGTAGCAGATAAGAGCGATGTTAGCTGTTCTGTTTGGATCGTACTCGATACCGATTACAGTAGCTGGAATGTCATCCTTTCTTCTCTTGAAGTCGATAATACTATATTTTCTTGTAGATCCGCCACCGCGGTGTCTTACTGTGATTTTACCCTGATTGTTACGACCAGCGTTTTTCTTTAAGGATTTTGTTAAAGATTTTTCTGGTTCTGCTTTTGTGATTTCCTGGAAGTCTAATCCAGTCATCTGTCTTCTAGAAGGTGTATATGGGTTATATTTCTTGATTCCCATGTCAAACTCCTTTCATTGTTACGAATTTATTGTCACTCTTTTCCTGAGTATAAGTTACTTAATTTTAGAGACCTTCGAAAATTTCGATGTCTGCGCTATCTTCTGTTAAGAAAACGATAGCTTTCTTTGTTTTAGCAGTTTTGCCAAATACCATTCCACGACGTTTTGTTTTGCCTGCGTTGTTCATAGTATTAACTTTAGCAACTTTAGTTCCTTCGAACATTTTTTCAACTGCTTCTTTGATCTGAACTTTGTTTGCTTCTGGGTGTACTAAGAAAGTATATTTCTTTTCAGCCATAGCATTGATACTTTTTTCTGTTACCACTGGTTTTAAGATAACGTCATAATATTTAATGTTAGCCATTATGCATATACCTCCTGGATTTTTTCAACTGCAGCTTTAGAAGCAACAACTGTGTCGTACTTTAAGATGTCATATACGTTGATTGTGTTAACATAAGCTGTTTTAACTCCAGCGATGTTACCAGCGGATTTGAATAATTTTTCATTCTTACCTTCTTCAACGATTAATGCTTTCTTAACGTTGATTGCTTTTAACATGTTAGCTACTGTTTTTGTTTTGATTTCGCTTAATGCGAATTCATCGATTACTACGAATTTATTTTCATTAACTTTTGTTGTTAAAACGGATTTAAGAGCTGCTCTCTTTTCTTTTTTGTTCATTTTTACAGAGTAGTCTCTTGGCTTTGGAGCGAATACAACTCCACCACCTGTCCACTGTGGAGCACGGATAGATCCCTGTCTAGCATGACCTGTACCTTTCTGTCTCCAAGGTTTTCTTCCACCGCCACGTACTTCGGAACGTGTTTTAGCGCTCTGAGTTCCCTGACGTTTATTTGCAAGCTGTCCTACTACAGCTAAGTGCACTAAATGTTCATTTACTGGAGCTGCGAAGATTGCATCGTTTAATTCGATTGTTCCAACTTCCTGTCCAGCCATATTTAAAACAGATACTGTTGCCATCTGTAAGTCCTCCTTTCGCTAAATTAAGCTTTTACTGATTCTTTTAAAACAACTAAAGATTTCTTAGGACCTGGTACGGAACCTTTTACTAAGATGATGTTGTCTTCAGCGTCAATTCTTACTACTTCAAGGTTCTGGATTGTAACCTGTTTGTTACCCATGTGACCTGCCATCTTCTTTCCTTTGAATACTTTGGATGGATCAGATGCAGCACCGTTGGAACCTGCATGACGATGATATTTAGAACCATGTGTTTTAGGACCTGTATGTAAGCCGTGTCTCTTGATTGCGCCAGCGTATCCTTTACCTTTGGAGATTGCTGTTGCATCAATTTTGTCACCTTCTGCGAAGATATCAGCTTTAATTTCCTGACCTACTTCATATTCTTCAGCGTTTTCTAATCTTAATTCTCTAACGAATCTTTTTGGGCTAACGCCTGCTTTGTCAAAATGACCTTTTTCTGGTTTTGTAGTAGCTTTTTCTTTTTTGTCTACGAAACCAACCTGAATTGCGGAATATCCATCATTTTCTACTGTCTTAACCTGAGTTACTACGCATGGTCCAGCCTGTAATACAGTTACTGGAGTTAATACGCCATCTTCATTGAAGATCTGAGTCATTCCGACTTTTGTTGTTAAAATCGCTTTCTTCATTAATATTTCCTCCTATTTAATCTACAGCGGATTTTAAATTTTGACTTTCGTCAATGTAAAATCATCCTAGACGCTATGAAAAGCTTAGGGGGTGCCCTATATTCATAACCCTATCGGATTTTTAGCTTTACGCTTGTTAAGCTTTTTAAGCTTATTTCTGTTTCATCTTGATATCGATGTAAACACCTGCTGGCATTTCTAATCTGGATAATGCATCAACTGTTTTCTGTGTTGGTGTTAAGATATCAATTAATCTCTTGTGAGTTCTCTGTTCGAACTGTTCTCTGGAATCTTTGTAAATGTGTCTGGATCTTAAGATTGTTACTACTTCTTTCTTAGTAGGCATTGGTACAGGACCGCTTACCTTTGCTCCAGTTTTCTTTACTGTTTCGATGATGCTCTTTGCAGATGCATCGATTAACTGATGATCATACGCCTTAAGTGTGATTCTCATTACTTGACTTGCCATAAAAAAAGTCGCCTCCTATTCGTACTTTGTGGTACGACAAGCGGTGACTGTACACTCCTCCGTGTGTGTCGTGAAATCCACACACTGCGTCTCTACTCTCTTCAGTAGATTGTATTTAGTACAGTGACTTGTCGCCAATTTTCTTTGAACTTGACATTTGCTCCACGGAAAACCCGCACAGATCTTTTGGTTGATATTTTCTATGCGGCAACCTCTCGCTTCTTCGCTCTTATGTCACAACAGTACTTAGTATAAAGTATAGTCAATAGTTTTTCAAGTTATTTTTAAAAAATTTTTTGGCTAATTCTTGTTCTTTTTCTAATACAAAAGCGCCTTTTCGAAAAAAAGACGCTTTGTTTTTTATTTTATTTCTTTCATTTCATAATCATTTGTATTATCCAGAGTGAACTTCACTCCCTCTGTTTTGTAGACTCCATGCTCTTCATCTACAAACACTGCCTGCGCATGATACTTTTCAAGGAGTGGAATGCTTCTTTCCATTCCGAGAACAAAACACGCCGTAGAGAGAGCATCGCTGTCAATTCCAGATTCACATACGATCGTCACCGAAATAAGTCCTGACCGAGACGGGTAACCGGTTTTACTATCTAAGATATGATGGTATTTCTTTCCGTCCTGCTCAATGTATTTTTCATAATCACCGGAAGTCGATACAAAAGTGCCGCCAGCCACTTCAACCTTTCCAAGCATACATCCATCTTCTGCTCTAGGATCCTGAATGCCTACCGTCCAGGAAGAGCGATCTGGCTTCTCGCCATAAATACAAAGGCTTCCTCCAACTGAAATAAGTGCTCCGGAAATATTCTCTGCAGATTTAAGATATCTCATGACAGCATCTGCTGCAGCCCCTTTACCAACAGCTCCTAAGTCAACCTGTACTTTATCAGAATCAACGGATACCTTATCTGTTTCTTCTATATTAATGGCGTTCGCATCAATCTGTTTTTTTGCTTCTTTTATTTCAGCCTCCGATGGTACTCTGGCGTTATCTCCACCAATATCCCATAAATGCGCAAGAACTCCGATTCCAGGATTTAAAGCGCCATCCGTATCTTCACAGATTGCAAGACTTTCCCTGATCCATTCATACACTTCATGACTTACTTCTACTATATCTTGCGAATGGTTGATTCGATAAACTTCAGAACTATCCATCCTCCAGGAAATTTGCTTTCTCTCAATCTCGCCAAGTAAATTCATAATATCCTGGCCATTTTGTTCCAAAGACTTTTTATCTTCCCCGTAGATAACCTCAGAGATGGTTGTACCCATCGCAAATCCAGTATTTGAATATTTTACCTGATCTTTCGAAGAACAGCCTGAGAGGGCAAACAAAAGCCCCAGAACAAGAAGTAAGAATATGTATTTCTTCTTATTATAATGCATTTTGTGTCGCCTCTATTTCTTGCTCCATCTACCGGAAGCTCCGCAAGGAAGTACAAGGCCATTGCCGCTAACCGGAAGACCTACTTCTTCCGCTTCCACCTTGCCACCAAACTTGCTCACAATTTCTGTATTGATCATATAGGATAACACTGCTGGCTGTAATCCGGTTGTGTAGCTGTTGATCAGGAAGAATAACGGTTCATCAGACATGATCTTTGTACAAAGCTGAATAAATGGATAAATCTTTTCTTCGACTTTCCAGATTTCACCCTTTGGTCCACGGCCATAAGAAGGTGGATCCATGATGATACCGTCGTATTTATTTCCACGACGAATTTCTCTTTCTACGAATTTAACACAATCATCTACCAACCAACGAATTGGTGCATCTTCTAATCCTGAAGTTTTCGCATTCTCCTTCGCCCAGTTTACCATACCTTTTGATGCATCTACATGTGTTACCTTCGCTCCCGCTTTTGCAGCTGCTAAAGTTGCACCACCTGTATAAGCAAATAAATTTAATACTTTTACCGGACGATTCGCATTACGAATCTTTTCACCAAACCAATCCCAGTTTGTTGCCTGTTCCGGGAATAATCCTGTATGTTTAAAGTTAAATGGCTGTAAATTAAAAGTCAGCCCTTTATAGCCAATCTGCCATTTTTTTGGAAGATCAAAAAACTCCCATTCACCACCACCACGTTTACTTCTGTGATAGTGTGCGTTTGGCTTCTTCCAGCCTCTCATCTTCTTTGGTGTTGTCCATAAAACCTGTGGGTCCGGACGAACAAGAAGATAATCGCCCCAGCGTTCTAATTTTTCACCTGAGGATGTATCTAATACTTCATAGTCTTTCCAACCATCTGCAATCCACATAACTACTACCTCTTTCTAATTCTAATCTACAATTCTTATCTTTATCCATTCTTTGGAATTCGTTTTACAATTTCTCCGGAAAGTATACCGATTAATACGCCGGCAAATGTTCCCGACACGAGTAACACAGGCAGATAAAAGAACATCTTCCCAGTTTCAAGTACCAACGCTGCTACAAACAGCTGCCCAATATTATGAGCTACGCCTCCGGCAACACTGACACCCACAGCACTAAATCCACCAAGTTTCTTTAAAATCACCATTACGGTAAGGCTTAGCATCCCACCTGCCAGACTGTAAAGAATCATCATCAAATTGCCAAACATAAAGCCTGCAAGAAGAATTCTCGCAAGAGAAATGGCATAGGTCTCCTTCACATCTGCCACATAAAGAAGCACCATGATCACACCATTTGCCAGACCAAGCTTCACACCCGGAATCCCTAAGTGAATCGGTATTAAGGTTTCTAAATAAGATGCAACCAAAGCAAGTGCAAGAAATA
>JAZUED010000279.1:0-4253 GCA_045640005.1 Candidatus Fimousia sp. | reverse complement strand
TGAGAATGCGATTAAGCGCTTAGAAAAAGAAATCGAAGAGATGGAAGAAAAGTCTGCCGAGCTTGACGAACTGATCGCTCTTCCAGAGAATGCTTCAAACAGTGGTAAATTGATGGAATTATCCACGAAAAAAGCGGAAATTGATGACCGCCTCATGGAATTATACGATGAGTGGGAAGAAGCCTCCGCGATTATGGAAGATTAGTGCTATTTACATAAATAAATGCGCGATTAAACTTTCACGCACACTTAGAGATTAAACAAAAATTAGGAGATGCATCCCTTTATGAGGGATACATCTCCTTTTTCTTATCTTAATTTTAAATCAAGTGCTCTGTGATAGAGACCACACTGGAAATATTTGCTGATGCTCTTTGTATATTCAATTTCAGGAACGAATTCCTCTGGAATCACTGCTTTGATGCCAGCAATAATTTCTTTTTCATCCTCTGCATCAACTAAATCTGTGAAAATAAGAATCTTTCTTGGATTCATCATAGCAACGCTGCAAATCAGGGATGTTTTAATGATATCTACACGTTTTTCTTTATCTGTCAAAATATCAGTAATATCATTGACAGAATATCCAAATGGCATAAATCCACTAGCTCCGGCAATTGCATTCGCTCCTTTAATAATCATACCTTCATAAATGGTTACCATAGATGGTTTATAACCTTCAATAAAGGATGCTAATGTAATAACATCATCTGGATCCTCGGAAGAACGGAAATATCCATATGCAGTAATGTGCATATCACTTTCCACATGAACATAGCACTGATATTTTGCTTCTAATCTGTTTTTAAGATCAAGATTTTCAAAACACTTTACTTCGCACTGACTGATTACATCTCTATTTAAAATAGCTGGAAGTCCGATAATCATATAAGTAACGTTCTGATATCGGCTTACTACTTCATCCACGATCTGGTCAAATGCTTCCATACTGAATTCACTATATTCAGCTGTTCGTTCTTCTTTCACTCTTCCTGTAACGGATAAAACAGAATAAGAACACTGCACCTTGTCTTGTAACTTAGCTACATGGATACATACAATACTTTCATGTCCTTCATTAACTGAATATACCATTGTACTTCTGCCAATTCCGTTGAGCTGTTTTTTTACACCACAGATTTCTCCATCTGCTTCCATCTCATTAAGCATTGTATTACAGGTAGCAACACTAAGTCCGGTCACTTCTGCAATTCCCTGTTTTGTATTCTTCTCCCCTGTCCATAAATGTCTGCGAATCAGGTCTTTGTTTCTTTTACGAATGTCTGCTGAATTTTTCATAACAGTTCGTCTCCTTTTTATCTTTATCTTTTTGGAAATATGTATTTACTACACTATAAATAATTTCAATAATTAAAATATTTATTATTATAATTTTATAATAACCTATAATGAGAAATTTTGAAAGAAAAACTTTTAAAACTACATGAAAATACAAAAAAGAGAGATATCTTTTGTAATTATAAGATATCTCTACACATAATAAACAAATCAAAGAATGCAAGATAGAATGGAATCGACTTTCTATAGTCTCTTCTTGCGCTCTGCGCTGCTTCTAATACAACTTCTACATCATATTTATCTAATACATGATTGCTATAACGAGCCAGTTCAATCAAATGATCCACCTCAAAGAACGGAATCGTATAATCACGATAATGTTCCCACACAGTAGCATACCACTGAATAATCTCATTATTCGTCATATGGATCTTTTTATAATCATAATACAGATAAATTGCAGTCACTCGGGCACACAAAATTACCATTGCAACAAGCATAAATTTTAAAAACCAGGTAAGTAATTCCGGAAGCGTCATTGTAATCTTTGGAATGCCAGGGATTACAATTTCTCTCGCATCACTTGCTGCAACTAAGGAAACAGCATTTGGAATCATCTCGAGCGGTACCCATCCTAATTTATTAACATATACTTCTGCCCATACTTCCTCATCCTTTGTAGAAATGCTTGTTTTTACAAGCCCACCTGACATAGTCGCTTTCGCATAAGTATCTTCTGTCAGATGATAGCCCTCTACGTATCGGGCCGCAATTCCATAATGACGAAGCATGAATACAGCTGCTGAAACGTAATCTGATTTTCCTCCACGTTTGGAGTTATTCAGGAAATAATAAACCGAATCTTCACCCTCAGGAGTATCACTTCCCTCCTCAATCAACGTATAATTATTCTTCATGAAATCAAATACAAAGTTTACAATGTCACGCTGTGTGCTGTCTTTTGATATCTCTCCTTCATGAGTCAGTCGATCAAGTCTCTTTTCAATTTTTTTCGGTACTTTGAGATATTTCGCATTGATTTTATAATCACGCTTGATCTCTGGAACTAAATTTTTATAGTTTGCCACGGACATATAATAAATTTTCCCATCCTCTTCATTACGATATAACGTATGATATGGAATGAGCGAATCTTCTTTATCCTCATCCGAATATTCAAATTTCATATACTGTTTTGCGATTTTCGTCTGATCCCCAATTAAAATCTTAAGGAATCCATATTTCCCCTCACCGGAAGCTTCTGAATAAACACTGATTGTTTCTGCATTTTCCTCTTCAATCCACTCACCATGTTTATAAGTAGCCCCCGTCCAGGCACGAAGATAAATCTCATCATCCACGTTATTTAAATACACATAATCATTCGTAGATTTCCCTTTTTCCGTTGCCTTTGCATGAAAATGCTGAAGATTTAAGTCGACATTTTCATCCTTACCACAAATGAGATTATTGGCATACTCGGCAACAATGATGATTGCCTGACGAGTACTTGTCATACGTTCACCAAATACTTCCGTCGATGGATATAAGGTGTATAGAAGGCCACACAAAAACAACATGACAAAAACAACACCTGCAAACTTCGGTTTATAGCGCTCTAAATAATAGTATGCAATGATACTGCCTATATATAAAAGAATAAATCCGTGGATTGGTTTTGGAGCAAAGACCATCAGAAATGCCATCATCGGCATAGAAATAAATACGATTCTTTTATAATACCAACGGTTAAGAATCAAAAGACCGCTGTAAAAGAATAATCCAAGTGTCAGAAGAATAATCATATAGGAAATTGCATTCTTTTCGCTGACATCCCAGAAATAAGAAAAATTACGATGAAACGTAACATTAAAAACATCAAACGTACGGTTCAGGGCAATCTTCATACCGATCCAAAGGTCATCCAAAACCGCTAAAACATTGACCGCCATGACTAAGTATATGATATAGCCGACCCATTTTAATATTTTAGAATTACGAAACAGGGAGGAAGACAATAAAAACCAAAATCCAAAGAAGAAAATGGACACAATAATCCCGTAGCCAGTATAAATCCCCAGATCAAAGCCCTGGAAGATAGCCATAATGATGGAATAATAGATAAAAACCAGTAATCCAAATCGTCTCATAGTCATCCTCTTTGAAAATATGTCAAAATATCAACATTTACAGTGTCTTATAAAATCAGAAATTTTCGCAATTTACAGTGTCAGTTTAAAGATGTCATCTTCAATATTTGTTACACGAACATATTCTGTAAAGGAAAAATCTTCTTCAATATCATCCTCATCATAGATCAAAGCAATGGTTTTTCCATAATAAAATGGAATCGGAAGCCCAAGCTTTGTCGTAATTGCATGAGTTACTCTATGAATATGCGGGCAGTCCACCATCGGAAGCTCCCCACGAATCAGTTCAAATAATCGTTTAAAAATCAAGAAATAATCATTCCAGTTTTCAACAATATACAATTCTTCGCCAAATGTAATCTTGTGATTGTAGCCATTTTGTAACATACTGTTCGAAACCGAAAATACCAATGGCAGATACAGACTTCGAACCATCATTTCTTCTTCATACAAAAGATTTTCAATATCAAGATACAGAATTGGTTCTACGTCATCGCCTTCATCTTTGGAACCGATATACTTAAAGTTACCGTAGTCTTCCAAATTTTTGGAGATGTAACCATTATAAATCGGAAGTTCCATCGGAAGTACGTAAATGGTCTCGAAAAAGTCAATCGGCTTTTTAAAATGGAAAACACCACAAAGACCATCTAATTGAATTTCTTTGATCTGAACATTAATTGCGTCGCAGAAATTCAGTGGATAGGTTACTACTTCTTTCCCGTCCATACGTCGTCTCATATGGAGTGTATGAGTATGGGTTTCTAACGTTTTTCTGATTACAGAATAATAGTCAACGGGTAC
>JAZUED010000278.1:0-4560 GCA_045640005.1 Candidatus Fimousia sp. | reverse complement strand
CAAATTCTTACGTAAATTATATTCGGAATTAGATACATCGAAAAACTAATTTATAAAAATTGTAGAAAATCTACACTTATAGTATTATATAAGTGTAGATTTTTTTATGCTTTATAACGAGGATGATTTTATGGGAATATCGGTACAGGAATTACTTACATTAGAATATTTTAAGGAATTTTACGTTGTTGCGGGAAGAAAAGGGATTTATAAAGAAGTGCAAGGTGTAACAGTTGTTGATGCTCCAGATGCATATCGTTGGTCAAAGGGCAAGGAGCTTGTTCTAACTTCCGGTTATGTTTTGAAGATGGATCCGGATACCATTAAAAATGCCTTCAGAGAAGGTACGATTCAGAATTCGTCTGCCCTTTTGATCAAGCGTGGCAGACATTTAGATCGTATCAGTGAAGATATGAAAGAATTATTCAATCAGTATGATATTCCGTTAATCAGTATGCCGTTTGAGATTCCTTACATGGAGGTCATGAATCAGATTAATATTGCGATTATGAATAAGACGGTTCAGCGTTTTAAAATTTCAGGCAATGATATGGGTCAGATCTCTGACTTGTCTTACAAAGAACAGAAGATACAGAGAATTCTTCGCGCTGTTGAGACGGATATGAATTTTCCGGCATGTATTTATGATTTAGGTGAAGAAAGAGCGTACTACAGTTCGAATCATTTCAAAGAAATCACGAAGTCTCTGAATATGACCGTTACGGAATACTGGAATCCATTGCAGGCACATACAAAATATACCCTTTGCGACGTGATCAATATGTCGAGATATCGTCTGTTTAATGTAGATGGTATTGACGGACCTCGTATGAGCTGGATTTTGATTCCAATTTCAACAAATGAAAATATACAGGCGTATTTTATCGTGATGGAATCAAGAGAATTTATTGATCATTACGATGAATATGCGATTCGAATTGCTTACCTCTTGCTGCAGGCTCTGTATGAAGAAAATATGGTTACGCAGAGCAGAGGTAATATTGGATTTGAAAACTTTGTGCAGTATATTTTGAATATGGATGAATTTGATGAAGAAAAAATACGTTATCATGCATCCATTCAGGGAATTCCGCTTACAAGTTCCTATCACATCGCGATGTTTCGTCAGAAAAATCCAGACATTTCCGCACAAAGCGAACGTGATTTGTTATTAAAAGAGTTTCGTAAACCATTTAAACGTGGTCAGATCAGGCTCGCATTCTTATCTGAAAATGAAGGGCTACTCTTTGTTAAAGTTCTTGATGAAGAGGAAGATACGTTTGATCAGATGGCGGATTCTTTAAATAGTGTAAGTGTTCGTTTAAAGGAGCATTTTCCAGATATGCTGATGAAATATGGTGTTTTAAATGAGAAAGAGCAGCTGATTGGTATCAGAAATCACGTCGATAAGCTTCACAAATTGATGGATATGGGCGAAATTGTGTATAAGGACCGCGTGTTAATTGATTATGAAAGCTTGGGTCCTCTTACCTGGCTTTCCATTCCGGCAAATGAACTTGACAATTTGCTTTCGATATACAATGATTTAATGAGTGAAGAAAAGAATAAAGAGCTGCTTAAAACACTGAAGATTTATCTGGAGAATAATATGAATTTCAGTATTACGGCAGAGCTTATGTATGTGCATGTAAATACGATTCGAAAGCGTCTCGCAAAGCTTGAAACTATGATTTCCTGCCAGTTTGAGAATCCACTTGAACGAATGAAGCAGCAGATTTTATTACAGTTTCTTGATTTATAAAGTATGTTGATGGCAAAAGAATGATTCAGAGCACAAAGTAAAGTGAGAATATAAAAGAGGTTGATATGAAGGAAAAACTTAGTATTTTATATCCGGCGGGAGTAACGGCACAAGGTTATCATACAATGTCAGATACTTCCTGGCATGACCTTGGAATGGATTTAATCTGTGAAGCTATGACGAGACAGCCCAAAGAGCGTCTGATTTTAAAAAGTGTTATGACAAGACTTAGCACCAATCCGGTTGTGTCGAAATTCCGAGGCGATGTTTTTGAAGATATTATGAAAAATCAGAATCTAAAATTAGAGATTCTTGATATTTTGCAGCAAGTGGACTCTTTGCGCGACAAGATGAGCACCAATCACAATATTAATGATGCAGATGGTATCTGGACATTGATGCGAAGAATGAAAGAAGTACAGGAGTACATTCTTTGTATAGAAAAACTAGATCAGTGTCTAGAATCAGCTGATGTTTCTTCCGAAGGGCTGTTAAACTTAAAATCCTATGTGAAACAGGTACAGTCTGACTGTGCATTTGCAGAGCTAAAAAAAGATATTCATGCATTGCTTAGTAAAACGCAGAAAATAAAAAGTATTACCTTAGGTTGTAATTTAAGCGATTACTATGATGTAAAAAGTGTTGGAATTGTGTCGGTTAATGACAAACCATTTAATAAAGCCGGACTTCTTACAAACTTTTCGAAAAAATTCGTAAAAGGAGATCAGATTCAGTCAGGCAACGAATGGAATCATAATTATACCTATGAACAGATTCCGGAGAATAAAAAGCATACGGTTGATTCTGCCAATAAAGGTTTTCAGACGCTTGCCTTTACAGCCAATCCTTTGATGGGGCTTAGTATGGGGCTCGCGGGTATCCAGGAGAATACACGAGAAGTAAATCTTGTAGAGTATTTAAATGATGTAGTCAATAAGCTGATGGCATCTTCAGTAAAGAGTCTCAAAGAAACGATGGCTAAGTATGCTACTTTAAATATCGAGGATATCACAGGCTTGATCCCGGAATTTCAATATTATGTACTTTGGGCAAACTACATTGATGAGCTGATGAAAGAAGGATATTCTTTTGCAAAAGCAACATTAATGGAGAGTACTAATGGCGATTGTCGAATGCAGGCAAAGCAGATTTATAACTTGAAATTAGCATCTTATTCCAAGACACAAAGTAGTGAAATTGTTGGAAATGATCTTGATTTTTCGAATATTCATACACTTTATCTCTTAACCGGTGCAAATCGTGGTGGGAAGACAACCATTACTCAGGCTGTCGGACAATGTTTCGTGCTTGCTCAAGGAGGAATCTATATTCCAGGAGCTGGATTTGATTTTGTGCCAGTGGATGATATCTTTACCCATTTTCCTGCCGATGAAGATAAGACGATGGATTTTGGTCGTCTTGGAGAAGAATGTCAGCGATTTAAAGAATTATATAAAGAGGCAACTACAGATAGTCTTCTTTTGTTAAATGAATCATTTTCAACGACATCATTTGAAGAGGGATATTTTATTGCATGCGATGCGGTTCGAGCGATTTTGAAAAAAGGATGTCGAACCATCTATAATACACACATGCACAAACTTGCGAGAGATGTGAAAGAGCTAAATGCAGGCCAAGGCATTTGCAAAGCGGCATCTCTTATTGTAAAATCAGAAGAAGGAAAAAGATCCTACAAGGTAGAAGTAGCGCCGGCATCCGGATTATCACTTGCGGATGATATCGCGAGAAAGTATGGTGTCACCTACGAACAGCTTGTGGGCGAATAAATAAATGGAGGATTAGAATATGGAATTAAAAGAATTACAGAGCGCTATGATCGCTGCTATGAAAGCAAAGGACAAACCACGTAAGGAAGCGATTTCTTCCTTAGTTTCTGCAGTAAAAAAGGTTGCAATTGATGAAGGATGTCGTGATGATATCAAAGCGGATTTAGTTGACCGTGTAATCTTAAAGGAATTAAAGTCCGTTAAGGAAATGATTGATACATGTCCGGATTCTCGTGAAGATTTAAAAGAAGCTTACACATTCCGTTACAATGTCATCAATGAATATGCACCAAAACAGTTATCTGCAGACGAAATCAAAGCATTTATCGAAGAAAAATTTGCGGATGTAATTGCGACAAAGAATAAGGGCATGATCATGAAGAATGTAATGCCAGCTCTTCGTGGCAAAGCTGATGGTAAGTTAATTAACCAGATTGTTGCACAGTTATGTAAATAATACGAAAGAATGACTGGGGCGTCACGTATGTGTGACGTCCTTTTTTCTTATAAGCGATTAGTGTTCTTTGCATAATAGTTTTTCTCTTTGATTCGTAAGAAAATAAGTGAAAAATGTATAAATATTTTCTAAAATAGTAGCATTGATTGTGCAATATATACTATAATATAGCCATATAAAAAAGAAACGTAAAATTATTATATGCAAAGGAGAATGATAATTATGGCAGTGAATCGTTTTGTATTAAATGGTATTTCTTACCATGGACACGGCGCAATCAATGAAATTCCTGGAATCGTTAAAGGAAAAGGTTTAACAAAAGCATTTGTTGCATCTGACCCTGATCTTGTAAAATTTGGTGTTGCAGCTAAGGTTACTGATCTTTTAGCAGCGAACGATATCGATTTCGTTATGTACTCTGATATCAAACCAAATCCAACAATCGAAAACGTACAGCATGGTGTTGATGCTTACAAAGCTTCCGGAGCAGACTTCATGATCACAATCGGTGGAGGTTCCTCTATGGATACTGGTAAAGGTATCGGTATCATCGT
>JAZUED010000277.1:0-9957 GCA_045640005.1 Candidatus Fimousia sp. | reverse complement strand
AACTATATTGGATTTATCCGTCGTGCCCTTCAAAAAGCGGGCATGGGACATATCCCTGTTATTTCTTTATCCGTTCAGGGTATTGAAAAGAATGAAGGTTTCAAGATCACTCCTGCTTTCGTAAACAAAGCAATTCAGTCTATCGTTTACGGTGACTTATTCATGAGAGTGGTATATCGTACTAGACCTTACGAACGTACACCTGGCTCTGTTAACGAGCTTCACGCAATCTGGCGTAAGCGTTGTCAGAAATCTGTTCAGAATGGTAAGTTTAGTGAATTTAAGCGTAACATCCGTGGTATTATCCGTGACTTTGATGAAATCGAATTACTCGATATCAAGAAACCTCGTGTTGGTATCGTAGGTGAAATCTTAGTTAAGTTCTTACCGGATGCAAACAACCATTTAGTAGAGCTTCTTGAAGCGGAAGGTGCGGAAGCAGTTATGCCAGACTTACTTGACTTCTTCTTATACAGCTTCTACAACATGGAATACAAAGAAAAATACCTTGGACGTTCTAAGAAGGATGTAATTGCTTCCCGTGCAGGTATTGCATTTGTGGAAAGATATCGTAAGACTCTTCGTAACGAACTTGAAAAATCCAAACGTTTTGATGTTCCTGCAAGAATTCAGGATCTTGCATCCTACGCAGAACCATTCGTTTCTTTAGGAAACCAGACAGGTGAAGGCTGGTTCTTAACCGGTGAAATGATTGAATTAATCCACTCCGGCGCACCAAACATTGTTTGTACTCAGCCATTTGCCTGCTTACCAAACCACGTTGTTGGTAAGGGTGTAATCAAGGAATTACGACTTGCTTTCCCTAAAGCAAACATCGTAGCCATCGACTACGACCCAGGCGCATCCGAAGTAAACCAGTTGAATCGAATCAAGCTCATGTTAAATGCAGCACAGAAGAATTTAGAAGCTGGGGAATAGGATGTTTTAGAAAATTAATACTCTTCGGGGAATTAATACAATTTTTACGGCCCGCGAGCGTTGCTCGCGGGTCTTGTTTATGTTTTAGTCGGATTTTTGTTATGTTTGATCGGTCTTTTGTACGCGTATAGACTTTTTTTCATTTTCGCGTCCGTGCTACTTGCTCATTTTCGTACGCACATAAGAAATTTTGACTAAACGCGTACTTGCTTTGCCGGAAGTTTGTACGCATTCGAAAGCTTACCCTCTTTTCGCGTCCCTACCGCATTCGTCTAAAATCTAATTTTACGGACGCAATAAAGTGATTTTTCGGATATGCGTACAAATTATACAAGTTTTGTTGTACGCGCATATTAAAAAATTGATAATCGCGTACAAAATCTCTCAACTTTCACGGACGCATTATTTCATATATTGCCTGGCGCGTACAACAAAGCCGAAAAGCAAGTACGCGGCAGAGTATAAATAAGAATACGCGTCCACAAAATCGACTAAACACAAAGATTTGTCGGGACGCAGAAATATAATTATTCGCAGGTGCGTCCACAGCGCCAAATTAATGCGTATATTGCAATTCTAATTTGTCGGCGACACGACTAAAAATTTAGAAACCTCGTCCGCATGATCCACTCACCACAAACCCATACTCTAAAGCAAAAAAAACAAAGAGCGCAGGAACATTTTCATAATCTAATGTTCTTGCACCCTCATTCTTACAGCAATTTCTTCTCAATCTTATCCTTAATCAATTTCATGTCCGTCATTGTGCGATTCGTCTCCATCGTGACGATCAGATTATCCTCAAGTGTAATCCCGATTTCCGCGTATTTATTCAGCTTGTCAACTTGTTTCTCAAAATAATTCTCATCTTCCATCGTACCCCAATGCTCCCAATAATAAGTCTTCTGCGTTCTCACATTGAATAAAGTGAAATCTGGATACAAACTATAATGATTTGAATAATACACCGCATTCTCATATTTATACGGTATTCCATATTGTTCAAATAAATCTGCCAGGATTTTTTCAGATTTTGAGCGAACTTTTTCACCGCGATTAGTCTTAACATTTCCTGAAATCGGTATAGGATGAACTGCTGTAGATAAATGGCTCCTCCATTGTTCTAACATTTCTTCTTTTGTAAACACAGTTGGAACAACTAAGTCTTTTCTGCCTTTGCACAATTTTTCATAAACTTGCTCAAGCTCATCATCCTCAAAATCTTTCAACAGCCTTTTTATCTGGCCAACTCTTTTTTTAGCTAAAGAATACATCTTCTTCTCATAATCTCTTTGAGCAAGTCTCTTAGCAAATGGCAGATCTTTCTTACGAATCATCTTTCTGGCATTCCCATCTTCATCCATGTAGTAAAACTTATATTCCCCATGATTATATCCATTTCGCGGTTTGCATAACCTCAAATGACCCTTCGGCCATCTTTGAACTTTAGTCTCAATAGAATCTGCAACTTTTTCATAAATTTGAAGTTTCTGTTCAAGAGCATTTTTTACTTCAATCAATAAAATTCCCCCTTCTTAATTTCTTGTTCAGACATAAGCTACATTTAATCAGTAAATCATATATTTATACTTCCCTTATGGTTTTATTATACTCTCGCGAACATATATGTCAATATTTGACATCATAACTTTCAATATACATTTTAGTTGATATTATATATTCACGGTAATTACTCAAGCATCTCTTTGTTTTGTACGCGTATAGAGTTTTCTTCTTTTTCGCGTCCGTGCTTCTGTCGCACTTTTGTACGCACATGAGAAACTTTGACTAAACGCGTACTTGCTTTTCTGGAAGTTTGTACGCGTTCGAGGACTTACCCTCTTTTCGCGTCCCTGCCACATTCACTCAAAATCTAATTTTAAGGACGCAATAAAGTGATTTTTTCGATATGCGTACAAATGATACAAGTTTTGTTGTACGCGCATAGTAAAAAGCTAATAATTGCGTACAAAATCTCTCAACTCTCACGGACGCATTATTTCATATATTGCCTGACGCGTACAACAAAGCCTAAAAGCAAGTACGCGACAGAGTATAAATAAAAATACGCGTCCAAAAAATCGACTAAACACAAAGATTTGTCGGGACGCAGAAATTCAATTATTCGCATGCGCGTCCGCGAGGCCAATTGCTGTGTCATCCATGCAATTTCCTATACCCTATTGACATGCTAGGGTATATATTATAATATCTAACCGTTGCATTAAATATGCGAAAATTCATAAAAAAAGAGAATTTCTCGAAGATTAACATTGAAAAATCAATCAACATCACAAACGAGGTATTACCATGAAAAAAGCTTTGATTGCCATGAGCGGTGGGGTAGATTCATCGCTGGCAGCGAAAATGATGAAGGATGCGGGGTACGATTGTATCGGCTGCACGATGAAATTATATGATAACGAAGATGCGGGAATCAGCCGCGGGCACACTTGCTGCAGCTTAGATGACATTGAAGACGCGCGCATGGTCGCTTACGAGATTGGGATGCCTTATTATGTGCTGAATTTTAAGGAAGGCTTTAAAGAAACCGTCATCAACCGTTTTGTAAATGCTTACGAATCCGGGAAAACGCCGAATCCATGTATCGATTGCAACCGTTTTATGAAATTTGAAAAGCTTTATCAGCGTGCAAAAGAATTTGAATGTGAATGCGTTGTGACCGGTCATTATGCAAGAATTGAGCAAAACGGCGATAAATATGTTTTAAAAAAGGCTTTAGATGATACGAAAGATCAAAGTTATGTACTCTATTCTATGACTCAGGATCAGCTTGCTCATACAAAATTTCCACTTGGCGAGCTTAAAAAGACTCAAGTGCGAGAAATTGCAGAAAAAAACAGCTTTATCAATGCCGCAAAACCAGACAGCCAGGACATTTGCTTTGTGCCTGACGGGAATTATGTGAATTTTTTAGAGCGACAGACCGGAAAAACCTATGCGGAAGGCAATTTCGTAGACAGTCAGGGAAATGTTTTTGGAAAACATAAGGGTATCGTCGGCTACACAATCGGTCAGCGAAAAGGACTTGGTATCGCATTTGGGAAACCGATGTATGTGACCGCAATCAACCCAGCTGACAACACCGTTGTTCTAGGCGACCACGAAGAACTTTTTGGCAAATGCCTCGTTGCGGGGGATTTTAACTGGATCAGTGGACAGGCTCCTGAAGGGGAGATTTCCTGCAAAGTAAAAATCAGATATCGTCAGAAAGAACAACCCGCAAAAATACACGTACTTCCAGATAAGAAAGTGCAAATTTTATTTGAAGAACCACAGCGTGCCATTACACCAGGACAGGCAGCCGTATTATACGATGGAGATATCGTACTTGGTGGTGGTGTGATTGAATAAAAGATCAAATCAGATAAAAGGAGCTGCTGACTTTTTTAGTCGGCAGCTCCGATTTTTTTATCTTTCTCTTAAAATTGCTTTTGCGGCAACCACACCAGTTCCTAAAGCGATTCCTAATGTCGCGCCTTCGTTGTCATAGTAAGGAGCTGTATAGCAGCTTCCATTGTCAACGCCAGTCACGTAAACACCTGGGATGATGTTCTGCTCGCGGTCTAATAAATGGCAATATGCGTCGGTTTTTACACCACCGAATGTGCACCATGCGCTTGGTTCATATTCATACACATAATATGGTGGTGTTTTTAAAGCTTTTAATAAATAAGGCTTCTTGCCAAACTCTGTGTCTGCTCCTGCCGCACACATTTCGTTGTAAGCTTTGACTGTTTCACCGAGTCTTGTCATGCCAAAAAATGCTCCTGCTTGCTGTGGGTCGTCTGCTACAGAGACTACGCCTGCGTCGATTCCTTTTTCTAATTCTTCTGGTTTTGGACATTTTGCTGGATTATTTAAAGTCAAACGACCAACGTTCCACTCAGCCGGTTCACCGTAGAACTCGTAAGGAGTCATTTTCCCAAGGGCGTCCTGCATTTCCTGATCAAGTACCGCATAAAATGTTCCTTCGCGTAAAGAGATTTCACCGCCGATGGATAATGGTTCGTCAGATAAATACTGTTCGTTCATGAAACGGTCGCCAAAACGGTCAACTAAAAGGCCACCGCAGATTCCATAATAGAAGATGCCAGGTGCACCAGTTACCTTGTGGTTCGCGCTTCGGAATTCATTTGCGCAGATTGCCCAGTTACGGTCTTCCATGCCGCCTGAATCGATTGCCATGTTGATTCCGGCACCATCACTTAATGTATTTCCCAGAGGGACAACCGTGATGTCACCAAAATGTTTACGCTGCATGTCTGGATTGCCAAGATAACCGCCTGTCGCAACGATTACATTTTTGCCGTAATATTCGGTCTTTTCACCATCAGCATCCACTGCGATTACACCGATTACTTTGCCGTCAGCATCCTGAATAAGGCTCTCTCCTGCCTGATTGAAGATGATTTCGCCGTCATGAGCAAGAAAATCGTCAGCTAATTTCTGCCAACGCTTCACGCCGGAACAATCATAGGCCACACGTGCGCGAAAACCTACCCCGTATGTGTCCGGTCTTAAAGTCATTCCGATTCCATTCTTCTTGTAAAGATCATACACGGTCTTGCCTTCATTGATGGCATTGCGAAGAAGTCCCGCATGAACGGTTCCACGAGAAAATCCATACATGTGATTGAAGAGTTTTTCGTTACTCAAAAATGCGCCTTCTTCTTTTTGAATGTCGGTCTCAGCCATTGCTGCACCACCTGCTTTGCATGCATTGCAGGCCCCAATATTTGAACCCTTTTCAAGCATGATACATTTCACGCCTGCATTTGCAAGCACAAGCCCAGCCATCATACCAGCTGCACCACTACCAATAATAATTACTTCAGCTTCTCTTTTTGTCAATTTACACACACACCTTTTTAATTTATTTGTTGTAATAATAATTATAACATTATATTTATTATTAGTGGGGAATTTTTGATAGAAATCTATCGATTTTGTTGGCGAGCGGGGCGTAGGCGAGGACGCGTTTTCAGAATTTTAGTCGTGCCGTGGGAAAATTAGAATTGCAATAGACGCATTGATTTGGTGTTCTGGACACGCCTACGAAAAATTACATTATTGCGTCCTGATAAATCAGGGTGTTTTGGCGATTTTGCGGACGCGTATTCTTATTTTTTCTCTGTTGCGTACTTGCTTTTCGGCTTTGTTGTACGCACCAGGCAATATGTGAAATAACGCGTCCGTGGAAGTTACGAGATTTTGTACGCAATTATTAGCTTTTTGATATGCGCGTACAACAAAAAATCTAAATCTTGTACGCATATATTAATAATTAGTTTGCCGCGTCCTTAAAATTAGATTTTGAGCGGCTGTGGTAGGGACGCAAAAAGAGTGTAAGCCCTCGAACGCGTACAAACTTCCAGAAAAGCAAGTACGCGTTTAAGCAAAATTTTTCATGTGCGTACAAAAATCTGACGGAAGCGTGGACGCGAAACAGAAGAAAAACTATACGCGTACAAAAGTGCGACAGACGCGCAGACGCAAAAAAGAAGAAAAATCTATGCGCGTCCATTTCTACAACTTCTTAAAAAATTTTAAGAACTTCCACCGAGTTCCAAAACGCAAAAAAATCCCACAAGCTTTTCTTCTTCTAATCGCTTGTGGGATTAAATTTCTATTTTCTATATATTCAAGTTATTCTTATTTATTTTCTTTCACCCAGACTTCATACTCTGGAAATTCATATTTTGTGCCATCTGTCAGCGTAAAACCTTGTTCTCCAAAAAACTCCTGATCCCATGCGCCTGGAGAGATAATCAACTCTTTCCACTGTTTTTCTCTTGCGATGGTCTCTAATATATGAAGCACATACTTGCGCACTCCGGTAAACGACTCTTGTGCTCGGTCGTCTAAGACATAATCAAAAAGGATCAAACCTTTGTCTCCCATGTGAGGGATGATAGCTCCTGCTCCAATAGCAATATTTTTGTAGTCTATGAAAATAATGGATTTGCAAAACCTGATTGTATAAGCCTTGTTATCAACAAATGCTTTGCACATGATCCAGCCGCCATTTTTGTATTCGTAGATTTCTAAATCGTGCGTGACTTTTTCAAGGTCACGTTCGGTAATCGTAGCTGTATCACAACGCTTGATTGCAAGATAAATCATCTCATCAGAAATGGTTGGTTTCTGATTCAGAAAAGAGAGATAAGTGATTACGGCAAATGTATCCGGATTCCCGTATTCTTTCATGAATTTTAACATTCGTTTCTGATTTTCAGGTGCCTTTTTCAAATTATTTTCTACACCCCAGACAAAATCATAATACATATCCGGAACACCACAAAGCAATCGGTGGAGTTCTTCACTTACCAGCTTCTTTTTCGCCAGTCGAATCAGCTGGAGTGCACTGTTGCAAGTCGATGCCAGTGCATCCGCCTTCGGCCCGGAAATCACCGCACGAGAATAAATCTGACACAACAAATCAATTCTCTCTTTCGTATACTCCGAACGCACGATATTCTTAACTACTTCTTCTAATTCTGCAATGGAATGCTGATCAATTCCTGCGAATCCCTCCATATTTTCACCTTCTCTTCATACTACATTACATATATTTACACCCAAATATATCATACCATAATACAAGAGATTTTTTACACAATTCACCATATTTTTTACAAATAAACTGCAAATTTCACCTCAAAAATTCACTCATCTTTTGCAAATAAACTGCAAATTCCAGTTCTGTGATAGAAGGAAATCAAACTTTCTAATTGTTCGCGACTGGTAGAACAGTACTTCGCCAGGCAATCAAGGCAAAGATACGTACTCGCACCTCGATCCACGAGTTTACGATAAAGTGCAATCTCGTCTCCCTGAAGTGCCGCGCCACAGTTCTTACATATATGTCGCACCGACCACGTTGGAATTGGGCCACCACACTCTACTTCTCTACGATTCTGCATCGAAACACCTTACACCCATGGGCTTCTACTTTCTTTGTCAACAACTCTTCTGCCACGCCAAGATCTTCATCTTCAATGCAATCATAGAAGGAAAGTGCCACTCCAGAATGATAGGAAAGACCCATGTCCCAGAAATGAAGGGAAATATCAGCAGCCACATCAGAAAAATTGAAAAATCCAACGGCATAATCGCCACCACTAAGCGGGCGAATAAGAATAAATGCATCCGGATTCTGGAAAACATCGACTTTGTAGCATCCACGCACTTCCGGATCCTGATTGATCGCAATCAGATTCTTATTGCATAAAATCTTACGCGTTTCCTGAGACATTTGCCTGATATTGCACCCGATGATCAAAGGCGAATTCATCATGCACCAAAGAGCAAAATGCGTCTGATATTCGGTATCCGTGCAGCCTCCCATATTGGTTTCCGGATTGATGCTGATTCCGTGCATACCCACAACGAGCATATCCATGTCATTAAAACACCCTGGACCATTGTAAGCCTGATTCTCAAGCTGCGCCCAGGCAATATTGGCAATCGAATTCCAGCTGTCCGTGATATCAATCGAAGAGCGAAATGTGTGCGCCCCAGACGAACGAATCCAACGTTGAACATCATCACGCCCCCACTGACAAGCAGCAAGAAGGATATCCCTGCCACTATTTCGAAGCGCCATGCTCATGCGATGATAAAGCTCCGGCGTACGCAGACTCTCTGGTCGATGACAGTTATCATATTTCAGATAGTCAATCCCCCACTGGGCAAATGTTTTTGCATCGGTAAATTCATGTTCAAAGCTGCCGGGATAATTGGCACAGGTTCTCGTTCCACAGCAAGAATAAATGCCGATTTTTAAACCCTTCTTATGAACATAATCCGCCACATATTTCATACCATGCGGAAATTTTTCAGGGTCAGCCACAAGACATCCTTCCCCATCACGCATACGACTCTGCCAGCAATCATCGATAATAATATACTCGTAGCCAAGAGCATTTAACCCTAGCTCACACATAGCATCGGCAATTTCAAATACCAATGCCTCATTAATCTGATCATAAAATGTATTCCATGAATTCCACCCCATAGGTGGAACAGGGGCAAGTAAATGATGCATCTTACTCGTACTCCTTTTTTAAGAATGTTTTTCTCTATATACAGTCGGACTGATTCCGTAAGCATTTTTAAAGCTTCTAGAAAACGTCAGCGCATTGTCATAGCCTACCGACGCCGCAATCTGTCCAACACTGATATCTGTATTTACAAGCTGCTCACATGCTTTCCTCAAGCGATGCTGCAGCAAATATTTCTGCAAGGATACTCCAACATGTTCTTTAAAAACGGTGGTAAAGTAGCTCCTTGTAAATCCAATGTATTCGATTATGTCATTGACCGTAATCGTTGCATAATTAAAGTTTTACCTTCGTCAGATCCTGCTAACCATTCTAAGAATGCCATAGCAGCTTCTCTCTGTTCGTCAGTTGTATTTTCAGAATTATCGATGTAGAAGTATTTGGAACCACCACCAACTAATTTACCTGTGGAATCATCCTGTACATTCTGAGGTACTGGCATCATACCGATGGAGCCTGCTTCGTAGTCATAATCTACGATGTCATTCCATTCCCAGCATCCGCCGAACTGGAATGCAACTTCTGCTTCAGCCATAACCCGATGTACCTGATCATCTTCTACAGCAACAGGGCTGTCACCCCATTTGTTGTATTTCATTAATGTGTCAAATGTATCCATCATAGCGTTGAATTTTTCGTCTTTTGTTAAATCAACTTCACCAGCGTATAAGGAATCAACAAAACCATCTACATCTTCACGTTCTTCATAGATCTGCTGGAAGTAATGAGCACCAAGAGACCAGTCAGGTTTTAAGATGGAACAAGGTTTTTCCATACCGCCGTCAACTAATTTCTGACAGAAAGCATCGAAATCATCTAAAGTTTTGATGGAAGCTGGATCAAAGTCTTCGCCTGTGATTGCTTTGATTGCTTTGTTGTTGTAATGAGCACCACGAGCTTCGATACATGTTGGGAAACCTAATACTTTATC
>JAZUED010000276.1:0-5658 GCA_045640005.1 Candidatus Fimousia sp. | reverse complement strand
AAAGATAATAATAAACCTATAGTATAAGTAAGAAAGAGGGTAAATTTATGAAAAAATTCATGAAAAGTCTTTTTTGCTTTCTCTTAGTCTTTATGATGGCATTTGGCAGTATCCAGGTGTCTGCACCGACTGACACAAAAGCAGCCAGTGGCACATATTGGCTTAAAGTAAACAAAAAAGCGAATGTTGTGACCGTTTATCAAAAGAGCGGTGGTAAGTGGAAACCAATTAAAGCGATGCTTTGTTCCTGCGGTGGGAAGAATACTACATCCGGAACACATTATACAAAAGCGAAGTATCGTTGGCATACATTAATGGGACCAAGCTATGGTCAGTATTGTACACGTATCGTAGGTGGTGTCCTTTTCCATTCTGTATGGTATTACAACAACGGAAGCAGAACATCTCAGGCAGTAAAAGAATTCAATAAGCTTGGTAAAACAGCATCTCATGGATGTGTTCGTTTATCTGTAGAAGATTCTAAGTGGATTTATGATCACTGTTCTATTGGAACAAAAGTAACTGTTTATTCAAGCTCTAAAGCAGGCCCACTTGGAAAACCAGCTGGCTATAAGATGCCAAGTTCTGCAGGATCTAGAAACTGGGACCCAACAGATGCTAGTGATTCTAACAAATATTATCAGGGCCTTCCTTCTTTAGAAAAGAAGACAGCTACAGTTACATTTGGTGACAGCAAATATGATACAGCAAAATCCTTAGTAACTGCAAAACAGAAGAATGGTAAAGCTTATAAGAGCCTTACAATTACTGTGAAAAAGAAAAACTCCAAAAAGAAATTTGTTTCTGCAAAATACAGCAACAAATCCACTGGTACTTATAAGATTACTTATAAGTTAGTTGGTTCTTCCGGAGTATCTCTTACAAAAACATTTGAATTTAAAGTAACAAAAGATACAAAAGCTCCAGTTGTTAAAGTATCTAAGACAAAAGATAAGTTAGTTATTGGATCTACGGACGCAACTAGATGGCTTGCATCTGCAACTATGGTAGACGGGACAGATCGTAAATCTTCTTCAAGTGTATATGTAAAAGCTCCAGGTGCTTCTAAATTCGTTAAGATGACATTTGCTGATGCGAAAAAATATGTATTTGACCAGAAGGGTGACTACGAAATTTACTACGTTGCAACAAATAAGAACAAGACTTCTGTAACAGGAAAATCCAGTACCGTAACTGTAACAGTGGCTGAAAAAGAAGTTCCACCAACAACAGAAACACCAAGTACCGAAACGCCGGATACACCAAGTACTGAAACTCCACCAACTACAGAGTCTACACAGGCACCTACAACAGCGACAACAGCTGCGCCAACAACTGCAACAACAGCAGCACCTGCTACTGAAAGCACAACTGCACAGTAAAATAATAAGATGAATCAAGGAGGGTTCCATAATTTGGGACTCTCTTTTTTCATTGACGAAAAAAACGATAAGTAGTACAATATATTAGTTAAATTCTATATGTAGCAAATACAGATAGTTCAATATTATACGAAATAAATTCTTAGGAGGATAGATATAATGGCAACACCTTATAATCATAAGGCCATCGAAAAGAAATGGCGTGATAACTGGGCAGCAAACCCAATCAACGTCGATGATGGAACAAAAGAAAAGTATTACTGTCTGGATATGTTCCCATATCCATCTGGTAATGGTCTTCATGTAGGTCACTGGAGAGGTTATGTAATCTCTGACGTATGGAGCCGTTACAAAATGATGCATGGATATTATTTAATTCATCCAATGGGATGGGATGCATTTGGTCTTCCAGCAGAAAACTACGCAATCAAGAACGGAGTTCATCCTGCAATCTCTACAGCAGCTAACGTAAAGAACATCAAACGTCAGATCAACGAAATCGCAGCAATCTATGACTGGGATCGTGAAGTTAACACAACAGACCCTGAATTCTACAAATGGACTCAGTGGATCTTCGTTAAGATGTTCAAAGAAGGTTTAGCATACGAAAAACAGATGCCAATCAACTGGTGTCCATCCTGTAAAACAGGTCTTGCTAACGAAGAAGTAGTAGATGGCAAATGTGAAAGATGTCACTCTGAAGTAACAAAGAAAAACCTTCGTCAGTGGATGTTAAAGATCACAGCTTACGCTGAAAGATTATTAGCAGACTTAGACAAATTAGACTGGCCTGAAAAAGTTAAAAAGATGCAGACAGACTGGATTGGTAAATCCTACGGTGCTGAAGTTGACTTCAAGATCGATGGAAGAGACGAAGCAATCACTGTATACACTACAAGACCAGATACATTACACGGTGCAACATTCATGGTATTAGCTCCAGAACACGCACTTGCAGCAGATCTTGCAACAGAAGAAACAAAAGAAGCAGTTGAAGATTACATCTTCCGTTCTTCCATGAGATCTTCCGTTGACCGTATGGCTGACAAAGAAAAAACTGGTGTATTCACAGGAAGCTATGCAATCAACCCATTAAATGGCGCTAAAGTACCTATTTGGTTATCTGACTATGTATTAGCAGATTACGGTACTGGTGCAATCATGTGTGTACCTGCTCATGATGACCGTGACTTTGAATTTGCTACAAAATTCAACATTCCTATTATCCAGGTTATCGCTAAAGATGGTGTTGAAATTGAAAACATGACAGAAGCTTATACAGAAGCATCTGGTACAATGATCAATTCCGGCGACTGGAATGGTATGGAATCTTCTGTATTAAAAGTTGAAGCTCCATTAATGATTGAAGAAATGGGCTTTGGTAAGAAGACAGTGAACTACAAATTACGTGACTGGGTATTCTCCCGTCAGCGTTACTGGGGTGAACCAATCCCTATCATTCACTGTGAAAAATGTGGTGCGGTTCCTGTACCAGAAGAAGAATTACCAGTATTATTACCAGACGTAGAAAAATACGAACCAACTGGAACTGGTGAATCTCCACTTGCAGCAATTGATTCCTGGGTTAACACAACATGTCCATGCTGTGGAGGTCCTGGTAAACGTGAAACTAACACAATGCCTCAGTGGGCAGGTTCTTCCTGGTATTTCTTAAGATATGTAGATCCAAAGAACTCTGAAGCTTTAGTTTCCAAAGAAAAAGCTGAAAAATACTTACCAGTAGATATGTATATCGGTGGTGTAGAACATGCCGTTCTTCACTTATTATATTCCAGATTCTATACAAAATTCTTATATGATATCGGAGTAGTAGACTTCGAAGAACCATTTAAGAAGTTATTCAACCAGGGTATGGTTTGTGGTCGTGACCGCGAAACTGGTGCAGCTACTAAGATGAGTAAATCCCTTGGTAACATCGTATCCCCTGATGATATGGTTAACGATTATGGTTGTGACTCCTTACGTATGTACGAATTATTTATCGGACCACCAGAACTTGATTCTATCTGGGACGACCGTGGTATGGAAGGTATCTACCGTTTCTTAAACCGTGTATGGAATATGTTCTGTGATAACAAGGACAAAGATGTAAAAGAAACAAAAGAGCTTGTTAAGATCCGTAACAAGATGATCTACGACATCACAACTCGTTTAGAATCCTTCAGCTTAAATACTGTAGTTTCCGGTTTCATGGAATACAACAATAAGCTTATGGAACTTACTAAGAAGGGTGGCGTAGATAAAGAAACATTAAAAGCTCTTACATTATTACTTGCTCCATTTGCACCACACATCGGTGAAGAAATGTGGGAACAGTTAGGTGGAGAAGGAACTGTATTCCATCAGGCTTGGCCAACATATGATGAATCCAAGATGAAAGATGATGAAATCACAATTCCTGTACAGATCAACGGTAAAACACGTGCAACAATCACAGTAGCAGCAGATGCATCCAGAGATGAAATCTTAGCTACAGCAAAAGAAGCAGTTGCTTCTAAGATTACTGCTACAATCCGCAAGGAAATCTATGTTCCAGGCAAGATTGTAAATATCGTTGCAAAATAATATAAATAATAATAAAAGAGGTGCAGGTAGTAATTGCCTGCACCTTTTATAAACTTTATATGGAGAAATGTTTTAAATGAGTAAATCAAAACAGAGAAATCTGACAGAAGGCAATGTTGCCAAAATGCTCATCATTTTTGCCTTTCCGTTATTGATTTCAAATATGTTCCAGTCTTTGTACAGCTTAGTGGACATCCTGATTGCAGGAAAATTCATTGGAAGTAATGGGATTTCTGCCATCAATAACTCCTCTCAGGTCATTTTGATCATTACAAAGATTGCAGTTGGTATTACACAGGGGGGTAATATCATTATCGGACAGTACTTTGGAGCAAAAGAAGAAGCGAAGAAGAAAAACGCCATTGGTACTCTTACCATTCTTTCCTTCTTTTTAGGAATCTTAAGTACGGTTGTCTTTTATTTTGGTGCTGAACCAATTTTAATCAAGCTTGGAGCTCCGGCTTTGGACGAAGCAAAAACTTATTTACAGATTTGTGCTATTGGTCTTTTATTCGTCTGGATGTACAATGCATTTTCCGGGATTTTACGTGCCATGGGTAATTCCAAACTCCCTATGCGTTGCGTAATGGTTTCCTCAGTGATCAATATTATATTAGATTACATTTTTGTAGCTGTTTTAGGCATGGGAACTGCTGGCGCAGCATGGGCGACTATGATTTCACAGGTCATTTCCTGTATGGTAGCATTTTCCTTCCTGCTGGCAAATAAATCCTCCTTCGATTTTGAACTTCCAAAGATGCGTGTGAAGGGATCAGAAACCAAGAAGATCTTTCGTCTTGGAATTCCGTCTGCGATTCAGATGACGATTGCAGGCTTCTCCTGGCTGTTTGTCACATTCATGATCAATAAGTACGGCATGGATGCGTCTGCAGGTAATGGAATCAGTATTAAGATCAAGGATATGTGTCAGCTTCTTTTGATGGCATTAAATCTTGCAACATCAAGTATGGTTGCACAGAATCTTGGTGCGAAGAAGTATGACCGTGTTATGGAAATTGTCAATACAGCGATTAAGATCAATCTCATTCTTGCAACATGCACGATTATCTTATGTCAGATTTTCGGCGGTTCCATGGTTGCATTCTTCAGCAATAATCCTGCTGCAATTGCGGCTGGTACTTTAAACTTAAAGATCGAGATCTTCGGACAGCTTTTCTATGCAATCTTCTTAATCTACAACTCCTTATCCATTGGAGCAGGTCAGTCTGAGTTTGCAATGTTTAACTCTTTCTTAAACTGCATCCTTGTTCGAGTGGTATTATGTATCATCTTCGAAAAGTTATGGGGACTTACCGGTATTTATGTGGCATGTATGGTCGCAACATTTGTCTCCTGCCCGGTTGGATGGCTATATGCAAGAAGCGGATGCTGGAAAAGAGATATTGTTAGTAAATAGTTGAATAATTATACAAAAAAGAGGAATATGTTGCATAAATGCAGAATATTCTTCATTTTTATTGTAGAATTATAAAGAAAATGTGAAGAAATATTATAAATGAATAAAATTCTTCAAAAACGTTGACCGAATTTTGGTAAAATGTTAATATATTAGTAGAAGGTATTAACTATATGCATTCTGCGGAGCCTAGCGTCCGTCGATGCGTTTAAGATCGGCCGTTCTGCAGAACAAAACGGCCGCATATATTTCAAAGTTACAGGTTAATTTTTA
>JAZUED010000275.1:0-7132 GCA_045640005.1 Candidatus Fimousia sp. | reverse complement strand
ACATGGCTACGATCCGACTTCAGTCCTTCGCATAGAAATACAATTCCCACATGCGTTCGCTGAAATTTCCTTTCATACAAAGCTTTCCAGCCGCGAGTATTCCATTGAACAAAAAAGACAGTGCCATAATTAGTACAATCTTTGTACCGGCAAATGCTCCGATTCCGCAAAAGAGCTTAATATCTCCTGCGCCAATCACTCCACAGTAAAAAAACAGATACAGCATGGTAAAAGGAATCAAAATGCCTGCAAATGAAAAACGCAACGCTTCAAAGCCAGACAAGAATGTAGTCATGCAAAGACCTGAAAGAATCATCCAAAAACACAAAGCATTGGGGATTCGATAAGTCTTGCAGTCAAAGACTGCTGCCAGCGCACTAAATGCCAACATCGTCATCTTGTACCACTCCTTCCATTTATTTCTATGTGATGGTTATAATATACACTCACTGGTAATTTATGTCAAGGGTATAATTTACATTTCTATATTTATTTTACAAATAAATAAGGACCACCGAAAATCGGTGATCCTAAATTTTGAAATTCAATGATTCATTTTTCTACTGAAGAAGCTGTAATAACCATGCTCGGATTCTTTCCCAAAGACCTTTCCCAACAGTCAGACCCATACCTTCTAATTTTTTATAGATATCTTTTGCCTGCTGCTTTAACTGATCTACATCTAAGTCTAAAGAATCGATTTTTTTCATAAGCTTTTCAATGAGCTGTCTGTCTTCATCAGATAAGCGAACATGAAGTTCTTCTGCAGATTCATCAATAATTCTCTTGATATCATCTGTAGATTTAATATCTTCTTCTACAACTTTCTGTTTAATGAGTGCCATTAATTTTTCTGCATCTTCATCCCCAATATCTTCTGCAACATCACCTGTTACAACAAGTTCTTCATTCGCTGCATCAAGATTTTCCTCAGAAATACTTTTGCCTGTCATTTCAGAGTATGCTTTCATTGCACCAACTAAAGCGGCTGTTCCAGAGATATTAAATGGTCCTGCAACTGTTACGATTGCATTCTCCATACCTGCTGTTGCTAATGCATTACGATACATACCAGCTGTACAATATGTAATGTTGTGAGTAGTTACATCAATGCCATTACCACCTTCCTGTACACGTACAGAAGATAATGCACGGCTTCCAATTACTTTGCTGCTCAAATATTCATCTAAATATTTGTGTTCCATTGCATTTGTCACATAAGAAACTTCATAGTCATCAATGTTTTGAATGTCTAAAAGATCTAATACGGTAGCCTTTTCTTTTTCTGTCAGATCTGCACCCAGGGAAATATATTCACTTCCGGAATCTGCCATAACAACCTGACTAAAGAGCATCATCATACAAAGACAAAGTGCCATAATTCTCATTAATTTCTTCATTATCATTTCCTCCTGATAATTCTAATGTATTCATTTGTAATGTATTCTTCCTTTTATGGGAAATATAAATTCCCAACAGGAATATAATAATGCCTGCCAGAGAAATCTTCCATCCAATAGAAAATCCTGGTGGCTGATATTTTAAACGAATCTGGTGTGTACCTTTTGATACATTCACAGATAAAAATCCGCCGGCAAATACGTCGGTTTCGGTTGGAATATCGTCAACCGTCACGCTCCATCCTTCGTCATACGGAATCGAAAAGAATACGACGCCATCATCTTCCGCCTTGACGGTACCATTTACATGAGTAGAATCTTGATCTTCCATCTTAAATTTTCTTCTGCCCATAGTCTTATAAAGATCCTCAAATGCCTGTTCATCCAGACTTGCTGCACGAAGCGTAATGGATCCGGTTCCTTCCTGTCCTTCTTTAAGCCAAAGCATAAGTTCCACTTCGTCCCCGGCTTCCACATGTCCAACCGTGATAATCTGAGAATCCTTTCGTCCTGACTGCATCTCAACACCATTGATGGATAGCTTCGCATCCTCTACTTTAGAGCCATCAAAGTGAAGATACATCTCCTGATCATCGTCTACTGCAAATCGATAAGTGACCGTAGCCTGGGAAAGATTATCATCATCCACCTTCACATAGCACTGACCATCTTCATGCACATCTATTGTACACCCATCGCCTTCTGGGTATGGAATTTGCAAGTCGTAGAAAATCGGGACATTGCCAAATGCGGAAGATACGAGATTATTCTGTACCTCAAACGGATTCCAGGATGTATCGTCAAAGTCTATCGCATCCTCATCCATATAATAACCTATGGCCGTTGGAAGATTGTGCTGATATAAACTTACATCTCCTGAACTGTACACATACTCATAATGAGTACGATACATCAAATCGCCACTTCGACACAAGATGCTTCGAATGCCAAACAACATATCGGTAAATGGTGTGGCACCTTCATAGAGATATTCATTCACCCCAGTATAAAAACCAAACTGATCCATGGCATCCACCGTATCTCCTAAAGCAGTAGATCCAAACATCGTAACAGAATCCATCGTATACCAGATACTCTCATCGAGCATCTTTGTTTCCAACAGCTCCATGCGATTTTCAATATTCGGCCTGGAATGCTTCACAATATCTTTAACAGATAAAGTATCAGCAAAATAATAATCTGCCTCCACCTGTCCACTTTCAGAAAAGCCGTAAACACCATTCGCACACACTTCCGTGATCATGAAAATATATAAAACCGTTCGGGCAACTTCTTTCGGTATCGCAAGCAAAATGCCATAAACAGCAATCACTCCGGCACTAATCGCATAAATATAAATCTCACTGTAGGTTTCCTGCCTGTACACATAACCAATGCAAACAAATAAAATCGCTACGGCCAGCAAAATCTTTCCAATTGAAGTCGATTCCTTCTCCATCTTCTCAAGCTGTTCATAAGCCATAATAAGAATCAGGAAAATATAAAGAAATGCAAATCGGTTTGGAATACCATACTGGTTATGAAATCCATGCCACACATAGTTGAGATTTTTAATCTCAAAGCTTGCTCCTAAAAATACAAGAATCACAATCTTTGACAGTTTTTCTTTCCACTCGATTTTATCATCTACTATATATAATAGAAGAAGGATGAGTGGCAAAAGTCCACAGTACAGATTTCCAAGTCCATCATCAACTGACATATTATACGGAGGCACTGCTACCATATGTGTCGAAAAAAGTCTCAGCCAGTCATTATAGCTCGCCCATCCCGGTAATTCAAGATGTGCGGAAGAGGTCGACATCAATCCTTTATAAGCAGGAAGTAAAACGACCGCTGCCATCGCTGCCGAAAGTACTGAGCTTATGGCAAATGTTACCGTGCGGGATATTAATTCTTTCACGCTGGTATAGTAATAGGTAAAATACCATAACGCAAGAAAAATACAAACCATAAAGGACATATAGTAATTACAGAACATAGAGCCAAATAAAGCCAGAACGTAAAGTCTGAAATCATTCTTCTCTACAAGCAGATCCATGCCAATCAATATCACTGGTAATAAGATCATAACCTCTAACCACATGACATTCCAGTAATATCCAGTCATGTAGGAGCTGAATGCATAGCACAAAGCAAATGCTACGTTCTTTAAGCTCTGCTTTCCTTCTCGATGGGTAAAGTATAAAAATGCTGTCAAAGAACATAGCGAAAACTTCAACGAAATCAGCCAGTTTAGCACTGCAATCATCGTCAATTTCGGTACAATTGCCACGATTAGATTCAATGGACTGCTAAGATAATAAGCCCAAAGCGAATAAAAGTTGTATCCAAGACCTCCATTCCAGGAATAGAATGGACTTCCTAACGACTGTAATTTACTCTGATAATCTGCAAAGAATGGCAAATACTGATGAAGCGCATCTACAATCATAAAACTGTTATCACCAAATGGTTCGCTCTTTGTTGCAATCATAATCCCTGTCATTACTGCAAACGGCAGTAAAAAGGAGAGTAATCCATATTTATTTTTCTTCAGAAAGTTCATGCATGCACCTCGCTTTCTTTTTATTATACCGTTTATCATAACATATTTTTCTTAACGCATTCTTTAGAATTTTCTTAAGACTATCAAAATTTTTCAGAAAATAACTGAAAATTCTGCCCTTCTCGCTTGCCAAAATGAAGTTTTTGACGTGTTTTTCCTTCATAAATTTCATTTTTCGTTAATTATTTCAATCAAAAAACGATTAAACTTAATTTTATTAACTTTTTTTGAAATATCACAATTCAATTCTTGTCAAATACATAGTCTTTATGTATAATATGACACAGTTAGTATGAAATTAAATTAATTCAAAGGAGGACATTATTATGTCATATGTAGATGAAGTATTAGACCTTGTAAAAAAACAGAACGCTTCCGAACCTGAATTCATTCAGGCTGCAACAGAAGTATTAGACTCCCTTCGTCCAGTAATCGACGCTAACGAAGAAGTTTACAGAAAAGATGCTTTATTAGAAAGACTTGTAAACCCAGAAAGACAGATCAAATTCAGAGTACCTTGGGTAGATGACAAAGGACAGGTTCAGGTAAACACAGGTTACCGTGTACAGTTCAACAGCGCAATCGGACCTTACAAAGGTGGTTTACGTTTCCATCCATCCGTTAACTTAGGTATCATCAAATTCTTAGGTTTCGAACAGATCTTCAAAAACTCTTTAACATCCCTTCCAATCGGTGGTGGTAAAGGTGGTTCTGACTTCGATCCTAAAGGAAAATCCGATAGAGAAGTAATGGCATTCTGCCAGAGCTTCATGACAGAACTTTGCAAATACATCGGCGCTGACACAGACGTACCTGCTGGTGACATCGGTGTAGGCGGACGTGAAATTGGTTACATGTTCGGTCAGTACAAGAGAATCCGTAACTTATATGAAGGTGTATTAACAGGTAAAGGTTTAACATTTGGTGGATCTTTAGCTCGTACAGAAGCTACAGGTTATGGTCTTCTTTACATCACAGAAGAATTATTCAAATGCCATGACAACACATTAGAAGGTAAAACAGTAGTTGTATCTGGTGCTGGTAACGTAGCTATCTACGCTATTCAGAAAGCTCATCAGTTAGGCGCTAAAGTTGTTACATGTTCCGATTCTACAGGTTGGATTTACGACCCAGAAGGAATCGATGTTGCATTATTAAAAGACATCAAAGAAGTTAAACGTGCTCGTTTAACAGAATACGCAGCTGCTAAACCATCTGCAGAATACCATGACAAAGCTACAGAAGGAACAAATCAGTGGATCATCCCATGTGACGTTGCTCTTCCATGTGCTACACAGAACGAATTAGATCTTGAAGATGCTAAGACATTAGTAGCTAACGGATGTATCGCAGTTTGTGAAGGTGCTAACATGCCTTCTACAATCGAAGCTACAGAATACTTCCAGGCTAACGGTGTATGGTTCATCGGTGGTAAAGCTTCCAACGCTGGTGGTGTTGCTACACCCGCTCTTGAAATGTCCCAGAACAGCGAACGTTTAAGCTGGTCCTTCGAAGAAGTAGATTCTAAACTTAAAGACATCATGGTTAACATCTACCACAACATCGATGACGCTGCAAAACGTTACGGTATGGAAGGTAACTACGTAGCTGGTGCTAACATCGCTGGTTTCGAAAAAGTTGCTGAAGCTATGCAGGCTCAGGGTATTTGCTAGGCATTGAACACTTAATGAACACAAGCCAAAGGCGCCGTGTGAATTTAGTGTGAAAGCCCCCACCGAACCTTAACGAATCCGAGTCGAAGACGATGGATGAGTTTAGTTGAGTGTGGATGCATTGAACACACCCTTAAATGAATTAGAAATCAAGCCCCGGAATTTCTTTCCGGGGCTTTTCTTTATCCTATTTTCATGTTAAAATAATTAACAAGACAAGGGTGTCGCAATCTGCGGCACCTTTTTGCATATCTATATCGAATAGTATCGAAACAACTTGAGTACAAAAAAGAAAGAAGTGATCACATGACAGACGAAATCAAAACAACAGTAGAAACAACAGAAGAAGAAACTATCACATATGTAGATTCCAAAGGAAACAAATACGAAACAAAAGTAGACTGGGCAGAAGCTGCATATCAGGAATTAGCTGATTACATAGAAGAACAGGGCATCTACATCCGTTACTAGAAAAAAGCCAGCTCAAACAGAGCTGGCTTTTATTATACTTCAAACATTCCTTCATTCTTTTCTTCTAATGCTTTGATCATATGATAGAACAATTCATTGATTGGTGTTGGCACACCATATTCCTTACCCATACGAATCATATCGCCGGCAAAGGTTTCTACCTCTGTTTTTCTTCCAGCTTCAATATCCTGATAAGTAGATGGTTTTCCAGCAGGATTTAAGCTGTAAATATAAGCATCTCTGGCATCAAAATCTTCCTGCGTGATATTGATCCCTTTCTTTTCACAAATGGCAATGACTTCACGAGCCGCCATCTTACGAACCACATCTACATGCTCACGACTTGCATTAAATCCTTTGTATGAAACCTGTAAAATCGCACAAGTCTGATTTTCACTGACATTAGAGATATACTTCATCCACATATCCTTAAGCATATCTTCACAGATTACATAATTTACACCAGCTCGGTCAAATAAATCTTTGACTGCAAGAACCTTTTCTGTATAATTTTCCGGATCATTCTTCTCTTCACCAAAACTAATCTTGCCCCAGTTTTCAGGGAAGCTGATACCAGATTCACTATGAAGTGCAGGCACACGAACAACGGATGTCAGAACATTATCTGGATAATATGCATTCTTGATATGCATCTCACTCGTTACTCCATTTAAAAGAGACATAACAATTGTATCTGGTCCAATCTGGTTTTTCATATCCACAATTGCCTGCTCAAGCTGTGTATTCTTAACTGTAAAAATAACAAAATCAGCATAACCAGATGTATCTTCCGGTGCAACTACGTTAAATTTATAATTTACTCCATTGATGGTAACACCATTCTTTTCAAGACGTGCTTTTCTAGCCCCGCCGGCGATCAGATAAAAATCATCACCAAGAAGTCCATATAATTCTCTTGCAACAAATCCGCCAATGGCACCCATACCAATGACAGCAACTTTTTTTATTTCTCTCATATTTTTCTCCTGCATACACACAATATTTATTCGAGATCAAAT
>JAZUED010000274.1:0-4605 GCA_045640005.1 Candidatus Fimousia sp. | reverse complement strand
GTTAAGGAACAGGGAGATGACATTGTATTTCTTCGAAAGATTATCTCTGGAGGAGCGGATAAGAGCTACGGAATTCAGGTTGCAAAGCTTGCTGGCGTTCCGGATACGGTTATTTCCCGTGCAAAGGAGATTGCAGAAGAATTAAATAAAAAAGATATGATGGAAAAAGAAAAGAAGATGGAAGGTTATGTGGAAAATCCACAGCAGTTATCCTTCTTTGATCAGATTTGTCCATCCGATCAGCCACATCCGGTTGTTTTAGAGTTAAAGGATGTGGATCTTAGTACGATGACACCGATTGAAGCGATGAATTATCTGTTTGAGCTTCAGGAACGTGCCAAGATGTAGGAGTATAGTATGGCAGAAATTAAAGTTTTAGACCAATATACAATTGACCATATTGCAGCCGGTGAGGTGGTAGAACGCCCTTCTTCCGTGGTAAAAGAGCTTGTGGAAAATGCAATCGATGCAAAAGCAGGCGTGATCACTGTGGAGATTAAAGAAGGCGGAATTAAGTTTATCCGTGTCACAGACAACGGGATTGGGATTGAACCAGACCAGATTCCAACAGCCTTTCTTAGACATGCCACCAGCAAAATCAGAGAAGTCAAGGATTTGATGAACATTTCCTCCTTAGGCTTTCGTGGTGAAGCTTTATCAAGTATTGCTGCGGTTGGAAAGGTTGAGCTGATCAGCAAAACACCAGACAATTTATCTGGTATCCGCTATGAAATCCATGGCGGCAAGGAAATTGCAAATGAAGAGATTGGCGCTCCGGAAGGCACTACGTTTATTGTGAGAGAGTTATTCTACAATGTGCCTGCCAGAAGGAAATTTTTAAAGACTGCCATGACAGAGGCTTCCTACATTGAAAATCTCATCCGACAGATGGCCATGAGCCACCCGGAAATTGCATTTAAGTTTGTTTCGAATAATCAGAATAAGCTTTCTACTCCTGGAAATGGCAACCTTCAGGATGTCATTTATCATATTTATGGCAGAGATATTGCTAAAAATCTTCTGCCTTGCAAAGCAAATGAAGAACATATAAAAATTGACGGATATGTGGGAAAACCGATCATCTCAAGAGGGAATCGTGCCTACGAGAATTATTTCGTCAATGGAAGATATATTAAGAGTGCGGTGATTTCACGCGCCATTGAAGATGCATATAAAACCTTTAATATGCAGCACAAATATCCATTCACGGCATTGATGATTGAAGTGCCGATGGATACGTTAGATGTCAATGTGCATCCAACCAAGATGGAGGTTCGATTTACACAGGCAGAAACCTTATATCGTACCATCTATCAATATGTGAGAGAAGCATTGCTTGCACGAAGCTTAATGCCAAAAGTGACCTTAGATAAGCAGGTGAAAAAGGATGTTCCAAATCCTGTTCATGTGCCTGAGAGGGAGCCGGTTACACCAAAGCCCAAAAAACAGGTGCGAGAAATTACGTTAGGAGATGCTTCTAAGCGAGAAATCGATCTTCTTATGCGGAAAAAGTCTGTGGTAAAAGAGGTTGTGGATGTAAATCCAAACAAGATTAAGCATGAAATCCGCGAGGAGATTCGTCTGCAGAAATCACCGAAAGTGGAAAGTACTATTACACAGAAGTCGCCGAAAGTGGAGATGCCGGTAGCTACAGAGACTCCGAAAGTGGAATCTGTAAATACAGAGCCTGTTAAAGTGGAAAACCCCCAGCAGATGAGCTTACTGGATCAGATTGAGGAAAAAGAAGAAAAGAAGGCCTGGAAGCCGAAATTTAAGATCATTGGTCAGCTGTTTGCGACTTACTGGCTGATGGAACTTGATAATACCTTCTATATCATGGATCAGCATGCAGCCCATGAGAAGGTAAATTATGAAAAGATGATGGCAAAGCTTGCAAAGAAGGAAATTTATTCCCAGCAGCTTGCACCACCGCTTATTATCTCCTTGAACATGAAAGAGGCTGAAGTGGTAAAACAGTATGCAGATGCATTTGCCAGTCTAGGTTTTGTCATCGAGGAATTTGGTGGAAAAGAATATTGTATACGTGCAGTGCCGGCCAACTTATTTGGACTTGGCGAAAAAGACGTATTTATTGAATTATTAGACTCTGTTATGGAAGAAGGGGTTATGACCGACATGGACATGATTACGGATAAAATCGCATCCATGGCGTGCAAAGCTTCGATTAAAGGCAATCAGAAGGTGAGCCTGCTTGAAGTGGAACATCTGCTTGAAGAATTGATGGAATGTGAGAATCCATATACCTGTCCACATGGCCGCCCAACCATGATTTCCATGACAAAGAGCGAGATTGAGAAGAAATTTAAGCGAATCGTATAAATGCATTCTGAAGAATGCAAACAGTAGAATAAGACAGACTACATGAAAGGAAGAAATTCATGAAAAAACCTATGATTATCCTGACCGGACCGACAGCAGCCGGAAAGACCAGCTTATCAATTGGTCTTGCAAAAGCCCTTGGTGGTGCAGTGATTTCTGCGGATTCCATGCAGGTGTACAAAAAAATGGATATTGGAACGGCTAAAATTATGCCGGAAGAGATGTGTGGGGTGGATCACTATCTGGTAGATGAACTCGATCCTCGTGAAGATTTTCATGTGGCACGTTTTCAGGAGATGGCAAAAGAAGCACTAGAAAAAATTTATGCAAAAGGGCAGATTCCGATCATTGTTGGCGGAACCGGGTTCTACATTCAGGCGCTTCTTTATGATATCGCTTTTGAAAATACAGAAAAAGATGATACGTATCGTAAAGAGCTTGAAGAAATTGCAAAGACAAAAGGGAATCATTTTCTGCATGAGATGTTAAAAGAAGTGGACCCTGAGGGTGCAGCAGCCATCCATGAAAATAATGTAAAAAGGGTGATTCGCGCCCTGGAATATTATAAAGAGACCGGAGAGAAGATTTCGGTCCATAATGAGAGAGAAAAACAAAAGGAATCTGCATATAATTCTGCTTATTTTGTGCTCACACATGAAAGACCGGTATTATATGACCGCATCAATCGTCGTGTAGACATTATGGTAGAGCAGGGACTCGTTGAAGAAGTGAAGAAGCTTCGCGAAGAAGGCTATGACAGAAGCTACGTGTCTATGCAGGGACTTGGATATAAAGAAATTTTAAGCTATTTAGATGGGGAGATCAGCCTTGATGAGGCCATTTACCTGATCAAACGCGACACCAGAAGATTCGCAAAACGCCAGATTACCTGGTTTGGCAGAGAAAAAGATGTGATCTGGGTGGAAAAACAGCAGTTTGAAGGCGATGAGGCGATCCTTGCCCATATGTTAGAAGTGATTAAAGAAAGAGGAATCATATAGATGTTAAAACAGTATTTTAAAGAACTTGGAGTTTGCGAGGAAGTATTTGATTTTTGTAACGAAATCGAAGAAGGACTCCTCCCACGCTTCAGAGAAATCGATCAGGTTACAGAATATAATCAGTTAAAAGTCATTACAGCCATGCAGAAAAACAATTTAAGCGGCTCCCATCTTCAGGGAACAACTGGTTATGGCTACAATGACATGGGTAGAGAAACGTTAGAAGCGATTTATGCAGACGTTTTCCATACAGAAGATGCGCTTGTTCGTCCACAGATTACTTGTGGAACACACGCACTTGGCATTGCTTTATCTGCAAATGTGCGTCCAGGAGATGAAATCTTCTCCCCTGTTGGAAAACCTTATGACACATTAGAAGAAGTCATCGGTATTCGTCCATCCAAGGGCTCCCTTGCAGAATGGGGTATTACTTACAATGACGTGGATTTACTTCCGGATGGAAGTTTTGACTGGGATGGAATTCGTGCAGGAATCAACGAAAGGACAAAATTAGTGACGATTCAGCGTTCCAAAGGTTATGCAACTCGTCCAACTCTTTCCGTTGAGAGAATTGGCGAGCTCATTAAATTCGTAAAAGAGATCAAGCCTGACGTAATCTGCATGGTAGACAATTGTTACGGTGAATTTACACAGACGATTGAACCAAGTGATGTTGGGGCAGATATGGTTGTTGGCTCCCTCATCAAAAATCCGGGCGGCGGACTTGCTCCAATCGGCGGTTACATCGCTGGAACAAAGGAATGCGTGGAAAACTGTGCGTATCGTCTGACTACTCCAGGACTTGGCAAAGAGGTTGGAGCCACACTTGGCGTGAATGAAAAATTCATTCAGGGATTTTTCTTGGCTCCATCTGTTGTAAATGCTGCCTTAAAGGGTGCAATTTTTGCAGCAAATGTTTACGAAAAGCTTGGATTTAAATGTGTGCCAAATGCTACCGAACCTCGTTTTGATATCATTCAGGCGGTTGAATTTGGTGATAAAGATAAAATTATTGCATTCTGTGAAGGAATTCAGGCTGCATCTCCGGTTGATTCTTATGTAACTCCGGAACCATGGCCAATGCCTGGCTATGACAGTGATGTTATTATGGCGGCAGGAACATTTGTCTCCGGGGCATCTATTGAGCTTTCTGCTGATGCACCGATCAAGCCACCATATGCCGTATATTTCCAGGGCGGACTTACTTATTACCATGCAAAACTTGGTATTATGAAGTCTTTACAGAGAAATGTAGAAAAAGGGC
>JAZUED010000273.1:0-6782 GCA_045640005.1 Candidatus Fimousia sp. | reverse complement strand
AGATGGCACTTCCAAGCGCTTTTTTGTAAGCTGCGGCGTCGGTTATGATGCTAAAGTTTGTGTAAAAGTGGAAAAGTCTCTCCTCAAACCTCTGCTTAACCGCATCGGCCTCGGCAAGCTCATTTACTTAATTTTAGGACTTCGTTATCTCATCAACGCAGAAACCTATTCCGCTACGTTAACTCTTGATGGCGAAGAAGTCTTATCCGGCGATCAGTTTCTCTTTGTTTCCTGGCAAAATCAACCTTACGAAGGCGGGGGATTCTATTTCAGCCCAAAAGCAGTTGCGAACGATGGTTTCCTAGATGTCTGCGTTGCCAAAGGCATCCCAAAATGGAAGATCCCTTTTATTATTCCACTCGCAAAATTCGGCTTCCACACAAGATGTAAGGGCGTTTATCAATTCCGCTGTAAAGAAGCTGTTATTTTCAGTAACCAGAAGAACTACGTCCACACCGATGGTGAAACAAGAAAGAATATGCAGGAATTACACATCGAAGTCGTTCCCGCAGCCATCGAATTTTTGCAGTAAAACTTGCTTTTCGCGCCTGTTCGGCACGAAATTCTATTATTGATATTTACAAAATAGACTTCTCAACTACTCCGGTGACACAGATTCTCGCTTTGAAATCTGTGTCACTATTTTTTTGCTAAATTTGATTACATATTTTGATTTCCAAATCTGTGGTGTCAGTTTCCAGCAAATTTTGATTACAAATTTCAGTTTCTGAAATTGTGGCACTGATTTTTACAAAATTTTGATTACATATTTTAACATCTACATGTGTGGTACTGATTTTAGTGACACAAATTTCAATTTTCTTATATGTAATACTTTTGACCAAAAATTCAGTACCACACTTTTCATTCTTCCAATATGTAATACTTTTCATCAAAAATTCAGTACCACACTTTCCCATTCCCCCACCTGTATCACTCACCCGACAAAATCACGACATAAATCAAGTCAAAACTCAATCTAAAACCAACCGAAACCCAGTTCATAGCATTACAAGCTGCAGACTCTAACATCGAATCATTCGCTGAGCTTAAGATAAAAAGACTTTAGAGCAACAAAAAGGCCGGAGTGCTGATGCCAACTGTCTTTTGATCAGTGAACATAAAGAAAAAAGTGTATGTGTTCAGACGGATGTCAATCCGAATGACACATACACTTTTTGATTTTGTTCAATATTCAAAAGACAGTTGCAATTTGCAAAGCACTCCGGCCTTTTTTTGTTGTTCTTGTCTTTTTCATCTGCAAAGCGAAGATTCGATACTGGAATCTACAGCTTGCAGTCTACAAATTATACATTAATCTCAGCTGTCATACCGAGAATGTCTTTATTTGCTTCTAAAATAGGGTTTACTACTTCTGCAATGAATTCTTCTGTCTGTTCTGGTGCACGTCCTACAAAGTTCTTAGGATCCATGATTGCTTCTAACTCTTCCATAGTTGTGCCAAAAGCAGGGTCAGCTGCGATTCTTTCTAATAAATCATTTTCCTTGCCTTCAACCTTAACCACGCGGCCAGCTTCCATAGAATGAACACGGATTAATTCATGAAGTTCCTGACGGTCTCCACCACGTTTTACAGCATCCATCATGATATTTTCTGTTGCCATGAATGGAAGCTCTTTCATTAAGCGAGATGTAATTACTTTGTCGTATACAACTAAGCCATCAACTACATTTAAGTATAAATCTAAGATACCATCAACAGCTAAGAAGCCTTCTGGTACAGAAAGACGTTTGTTTGCGGAGTCATCAAGTGTTCTTTCAAACCACTGTGTGGAAGAAACAAATGCGCCGTTCATAACGTTTGTCATTACAAAGTCTGCTAAGGAAGCGATACGTTCAGATCTCATTGGGTTACGTTTGTAAGCCATAGCAGAAGATCCAATCTGAGTTTTTGCAAATGGTTCTTCGATTTCTTTTAAGTGCTGAAGAAGACGAATGTCATTTGTAAATTTGTGAGCGGACTGAGCGATTCCAGAAAGAACAGAAAGGATTCTGTAGTCTACTTTACGGGAATATGTCTGGCCGGATACTGGCTGACATTTATCAAAGCCCATCTTTTCTGCGATCATACCATCAATCTTCTTGATTGTTTCATGGTCGCCGTCAAATAATTCTAAGAAGGAAGCCTGTGTACCTGTTGTACCCTTACATCCTAATAACATCATGTTATCAATTACATGATCTAAGTCTTCTAAATCGTATAATAAATCCATGATCCAGAGAGTTGCACGTTTACCAACCGTTGTAGGCTGTGCTGGCTGGAAATGTGTAAATGCTAATGTTGGAAGATCTTTATATTCCATAGCAAATTTGGATAATTCAGCGATTACATTGATTAACTTGGATTTTACGAGCTTTAATGCTTCTGTCATGATGATGATATCTGTGTTATCACCAACGTAGCAGGAAGTAGCTCCTAAGTGAATGATACCTTTTGCAGATGGGCACTGTACACCATATGCATATACGAGAGAGATAACGTCATGTCGAACTACTCTTTCACGTTCTCTTGCAACATCGTAATTGATGTCTTCAGCGTGTGCCTTTAATTCATCAATCTGTTCCTGTGTGATATTTAAGCCTAATTCATGTTCAACTTCTGCTAATGCAATCCATAACTTTCTCCATGTCTTGAATTTCTTGTCCTGGGAAAAGATTGCCTGCATTTCTTTACTTGCATAACGTTCGCCTAATGGGCTTGAATAACGGTCTGTACTCATTTAAAAATACTCCTTCTATTTTTCTATAATATTTTGGTTACCTGTCATAGTTACCACGAATATCCTCAGTTGGTGGAGCAAGTGGATAACTGCCGCTAAAGCATCCTTTGCAAATGCTCTTGCCTGGGACCATCTGCTCTAACCTTGAAATATCGAGATATCCGAGGGAATCTGCACCGATTACCTGTCTGATTTCTTCAATCGTGCGGTTATACGCAATGAGCTGCTCTCTCGCAGGTACATCCGTTCCAAAATAACATGGCCATAAAAATGGCGGTGAACTGATTCTTACATGTACCTCTGTCGCTCCCGCATCACGAAGCATTCTTACAATTCGGTCACTCGTTGTTCCACGTACAATCGAATCATCGATCATAATGACTCTTTTTCCTGCCACCGCACCACGAAGTGCGTTTAATTTGATGGATACCGAAGACTCACGATTCTTCTGCTTCGGTTTGATAAATGTTCTTCCCACATAGGTATTCTTTACAAATGCAGTTCCATACGGAATACCAGATTCCATCGCATACCCCATTGCTGCTGCATTACCTGATTCCGGCACGCCCACGACTCCAACCGCATCCACCGGGCAATCCTTGGCAAGAAATCTTCCTGCTGCAATTCTTGCATTGTAGACACTGACTTCATCGATATAACTATCGGGTCTTGCAAAGTAAATCCATTCGAAGATACATCTTCCACGCTTTTCTTCCGGAATACAAAGACTCTTGTCGGACATAATTCCGTTCGGAGTAATCGTCACCATCTCCCCAGGTTCTACATCACGGATAAATTCTGCACCAATCGTATCAAGGGCACAGGTTTCCGATGCTAAGATGTAGGCATTGTCCCTTTTCCCAATACATAGTGGACGAAAGCCCTGAGGATCACGAAGACCGATCAGCTTTCTAGGTGACATCACGATAATGGAAAATGCTCCCTTAAGCTTTTTCGCTGCATTCATAACGGCCTCTTCAACAGAAGCGGTCTTTACTCGCTGTCTTGCGATGTGATAAGCCATCACCTCTGTATCAATGGTCGTCTGGAAAATAGCACCATCATATTCTAATTCACGTCTAAGTTCGTGGGCATTGATCAGGTTCCCATTGTGAACCAAACCGAGTGTTCCCTTTATATAGTTTAATACAAGTGGCTGTGCATTTGCAATAGTACTTTCACCCGCAGTTGAGTATCGTACGTGCCCAACCCCGATATCTCCATGCATTTTTTCAAAATCTTCTGGTTCAAATACTTCGTTACAAAGCCCCATACCTTTTTTCTGCTCGATATTTCCTAATGGTCCTTTTGTGTCAGACACAGCAATCCCGCAGCTTTCCTGCCCGCGATGCTGTAAGGCAAAAAGTCCATAATAAATAGAAGAAGCGACATCATTACCATCAAAATCGTAGATGCCAAAGACGCCGCATTCTTCTTTTAGTTTAAAATCTGTATCATAATGATTCATTGTTTTTTCTCCAATCTCATGCTGATTTTGAATTCTTGCGAAAGTAAACGTTCAAATTCACCCAAAGAGTAGCACGCATTTTTACGAAAAACAACAAATTCGAGCCATTCATACAGAGTTTCGAAATATATTAAGTTTTCAATTAGAGAAGTTTATTATATTAGTCAGTTCATAATCTTATCAAATGTAATCTCTACCATAAACTGATCTCCTGTCGTGTGAACTTCTAAATGTCCTCCACTTAAGGTTGTAAAGCTATCTGCGATGGAAAGACCGAGTCCACTGCCTTCTGTACTTCTTGCTTCATCGCCGCGACGGAATCGTTCTGTAATTTCTGCTTCATCAAAGTCCATCTGATAAGAAGCCGTATTGATGACTTCCAGTTTGATCTGATCATTCTCCACATCTTTTAAAGTCACATAAATTCTGCTGCCCTTTAACGAATATTTTAATGCATTGTCCATCACATTCTGGATGACACGATACATACGATCCGCATCCGCCTTGATAGTAGCATTTTCTGACTCATACTTTTCGACAATTGCAAAACCAGATTCTTCGATCGCATCTCCCATCTCCGCTAACGTCTGCTGTGTGAGACGACGAAGGTCGATTTCTCGTAAGTTGACATCGACATTTCCTGAAGTAGTCTTTGCCAGGTCGAATAAATCGGTAACGATATTACGAAGTCGATCGGATTTCTTTTCTAAGATTGACACATAATCTCTGGATTCTTCAGAAAGTGTCTCATCTTTGGATAATAAATCGATGTAGCCAATAATCGATGTAAGCGGAGTTTTCAAGTCGTGAGAAACATTTGTAATCAGATCCACCTTCATACGTTCGCTCTTAAGCTGCTCTTTCATACTATTTTCAAGGCCCTGACCGATGCCCTCTAAGTTCGTGGTCGCCGCATAATAGAGGGATTCTTCGCCAATGTCTGTCTTTGCATTCAAATCTCCACCCGCGATTTCATCAATCTGAAGGAGAACCTTCTCAAAATCGAGCATATCCTGGATGGACATGCGATAATCCTTGAACAGTCTCAAGAAAATCCAGATCATCGGTGTTTCAAAAAGTACTCCAAAGAAGAAAAATATTCCATCATAATCAATCAGAGCGAGGAATAAGATTGCCATCACTGCAATCATCACCGCATAAACGATAAGTGTTCGTTTCTTTCTCTTTAATTCCTTTTCGCGAATTCTTAAAGTAGACGCTTCTTTGCTTCGAAGCTCATTCCACTGTTTGGTCTGATTTCCAATGACAGAAAATGTTTTTGCCACGAGTTTGTACGCGATACTGCTTCTGAAATAATAATGATCTTTTAGTTTGCGGATTGCTGAAATAATGAGATACAATCCTAAAAATTCGGTAACTAACATGCCAATGTAACTTAACTGGACAAAATTATGGGTTAGACCCTCTGCCCAGGCTGCAAATCCTAATGCAACACAGCCTAAGCTTGCGAAGAAAAATCCAAGGAATAAAATCCAGTGAATTTCAAGATAAATTCGGTCCACCCAAACACCAACTTTTGTGCGGTCCTTTGGAGATGCACAGATTAAGATGAGGACACAGGCTGCAAGGATGATGCCAAAATAAGTTTCATATAATAAGATGTCGTGTTTAAGCAGGTTTGTCCAGGTTTCCCAGTCATTTTGTACACTTAAAACCAGCTCTGGATCAAGAATGATCTTAAGCTCAATCTTTTCAACGTCGCTCTTACTTTTAATTCTTTCTGTATATGGACCATCGGAGAAAGTTTTTGTCATCTCCTCATCATAAAATGTCGTCGTCTCCATATAATAGTATTTGTGTGGATTCCAGTGCCCATCTTCATCTTCTTCGTCTTCCACTTCCTGTTCCTGTAGAACTCTCGCATAATAGGTGTTCGGAAAGGTGTTGAGCGCTTCTTCCACTTCTTTATACTGCCCTTTTTGAAATGCGATTTCTTTTGTTTTCTTCTTGGATGCCTTTGTGTAATAGATTTTCCCGGTAACGGTCGCACGTTTTGCGATTTCTTTTCTTTCTTCACTCCATGCATGGCCTTCGTCTCTGTTAAGCACTTTCTCAGTCCAAAGGATGTCATCCATGTAATATCCCATCATCTCATCGCAAAGACTTCTGAATGCGTAGCTATCACGAAATTCTGTTTTTTTAAATAATTCATCAATGTTATAATTGACCATCCCCTGGTTCTGCTGATAGAAATTTTCTTCCGTCTGCGCAATATGAAGTCCTTCTCGGACACCTAAGAGGGTTGTCGCCATAATCGCTACTACTGCAGCCCATAATATAATTTGTCTAACGATACTTTTCCATTTTGTAGCCAATTCCCCACACCACCTTTAAATATCTCGGCTCCTTCGGATTGATTTCTATTTTTTCTCTTATGCGGCGGATGTGCACTGTAACCGTCTTGTCACCTTCAACATAGGGCTCGCCCCACACTGCTTCGTAAATCTGCTCTATGGAATAAACTCTGCCGGCATTTTCCGTCAAAAACTTCAGTATGCCATACTCAGTCGGTGTCAGTGTTACCTGCTCTCCATCGACGAAGACGCTCTTTT
>JAZUED010000272.1:0-4740 GCA_045640005.1 Candidatus Fimousia sp. | reverse complement strand
ATACAGTTTCAGAAATCATGATTTGTGTCACTGAAAATCATTAAAAACTGGACGCATCGGCCTGTACTTACGTTCCCAGGACGCCCAACCCTGAAATGTCTACTTTTGGGGGTACACAACACCCCCAAAAACCTTTAAGCTTAACTTAAGGTTTTTCGTGTTTTGTAGAAAGAAACGGTTGCTATCATAAAACCATAGAAAACAACAACTCAAACAAAACAAATACACTTAATTAGCCAATAAGGAGGGCAAACTTATGAAAAAGACATTAGCAACAATAGCAACACTTGGAATGGTAGCAATGATGGGATTCGGATTTACAGGATTAGGAGCAGCAAACACACACACATCTCTTAACAATAGCAACCCAGTAGTTGTATCCACAGTAGTAAAAGAAGCAAAAGAAGTAAAAGCAACATCCAGAATCGTAAAAGTAGCACCAGTTAATACAGAAGTCAAAGCAACTTCCAGAGTAGCAACCACAGCACTTGTTTAAAAAAGAAACACTAACAGAAACTTTAGTAGTAACATCAGCAACAACAGACACACCAGTTGAATCAACATAATTTAAAATGATATAATAAACCTAAGCAGGAGGATACGACAAATGAGAAAACCAGTAGCAACAATTTTAACACTTAGTATGGCAGCAATGATGGGATTTGGATTAGTAGCATGTGGTGGCACAAAGCCACAGACAACTGAAAATACACAGGTGACAACCGAAGCAAAAGAAGATCAGCAGGCTGACATCTCCAAAGAATTCAAGCAGTTAATGATCGACGTAATGGAAAAAGATACAGAAGAAGTAGCAAAAGAAATCGAAAACTTCGTTTACGAATACGGTGAAGACTTAAACTTCCAGAGCTTAGCAGCACTTGCAGCAGAAAATGCTCAGTCCATGTTGGAAGAAAATGATAATCTCGAATACTCTGCACCATATAGCCTTAAGATGGAAGCAGTAGCAATCCAGTGCTTAGAAGACGATGCAGATTTAGAAACAGATACAGCATTTAACCAGGTTGTAAACGCAATCAACGATGCAATCGAAAATATGCACAACGAATTAGCTGCGGCTACAGAAGAAACGACTGAAGAAGTAGCCGATGCAGATGTAGCAGCAGAATTCGAACAGCTTATGAACGACGTAATGGATAAAGATACAGAAGAAGTAGCAAAAGAAATCGAAAACTTTGCAACCGCACATGCTGACAAAGTAAACACACAGAACTTAACCGCACTTGCACAGGAAAATGTTCAGAAAATGCTTGATGCAAACGACGGATTAAGCTATTCCGAACCATACCTTCTTAAGTTAGAAGCAGTAACAGACAAATGCTACGCAAACAATCCAGACTTAGAAACTGACGTGACATTCAACCAGATCATTAATGCAATTACAGATGCAGTCGCAGATATGTAAGAAAATGAAGAAATAAATGACATTAAGAGCCCTAAAACGATGGAGTTTTAGGGCTCTAACATTTATACAAAACATTTTGAATATTCTCCCTTGCGGCTCCATACACAACAGTATATAATAATAAATTAGAGACAAAATTATATGTAAATACCAACCCCAAAAGGAGAATGAAATAGTGAACGCCAAATTTTTAAGATATGTAGCTTATTTCTTACTTTTGTTTGCACTTGTTATGGCTTTTATTCCAGATCGTAAGCCAACAGAAAACACAAAAGTAGAACAGCAGGTTAAAAACGAAGAAAAAGTAAAAAAATCCTTCCTCACAAAAAACACAAGCAAGAAGATGTCTGAGGAAGAAGCAAAAGCATACATGAAGAATAATTCTAAAATGAACATCGTCAGCTTAGTAGGCTGCGGCGTATTCTTAGTACTTATTCTTGTGAAAAATCGAAAGAACTTATAAAAGTGAAACAGCAGTCATCAGGTATAACCTGGTGGCTGTTTTTGTTAGTGCAATGAAAAACAAGAGCTTGACGTAACTACAAAACGGGTCACTGCATTTGGCAGTGACCCGTAAATTATAATGAAAAAATGCCTTAAATCTCGTCTTTAGTCGTATTCTTGCCCATCTTCTTTAACATCTTTCCCATCGGACTCTGCTCTAATAATAAAATCCCACCAGGCGCTGTCGTCGTCTTTCTGAATCTGTGAGCGCTGTTTATCGTCGATTTCGAGTTTGAGTAAATTCTTTAACTGAGCATTTTCTAAGCTGATATGGATGTCATCGCTTGCTAATCCCATCTTATAGGCTCTGATTTTTGGTGTGGAGTGGTATGGCGCAATGATCATAAGGCCAAGACCGCCCCTGTACTGGAATCCTTTGTTTGTATAATCGGCAACTCTGGTTAAATTCAGATATAAGGTTTGCTGCATATTGATTTTGGAACCGGTACCGTAAAAATCAATCTTCATAAAATGCTTATAATCGGTGGATAATACGACGCCATTCATAAGATAGCAGCGTTTATCATATCGATAGTGAAATGTATCGTTGATATAATTCATGAAATTAGTATATAAAGCATTGTCTGATTCATGTTCTAACATGTCACGCAATTCTTTTGTGATTTTTTCATTCTCGTCGAAACCGAAAATCATTCGCGCAAGATCATTTCCCTCCTCATCCTGATAGATACGAAGCAAACCACAGTGAATATCATTTGCATAATGAGCGGAATAATAGTATACCTTGTAGAAGCCGTAATATCTGTGAGGTAAGCTATGGTGACCGGCATCATTCTTCGCGCGTTCGATGATACTGATGAGTTCGTGAGACTGCTCGATATGCTTTTTACGCTGTGGATCTTCATTTTTAAGTTTCTGGATTGGCTCCTGAAGGGCATCTAAAAATAGCATGGCCATCTTATTGAAGGTATCAATCATGTCTGAATGAAGGATCAGGTACAAATATTTATTGTGAAATGCGACCGTTCCGTCTTCTGCATATTTACAAAGTACGTAAATATTATCATTGCAGCGCTCTGTAATAATGGAGATGGTTCGCTCATCTAATTTATTCTTCTGTGGATCGTATGTCAGCACATTTTTCAAATGCTGCGCTAAGGCGTCTTCGCCCATACTCTGAATGTGTCTTGCACACTCTGATTTCAGTTTTCTGATTCCATTCTGGACATCGGAATAGGATGAAATCTTATTCTCGAAAATATCCCATAAAAGAGTTTCCTCGGTACGGTCACATTCTTTTGCGAATGGTCTGCAAAAAACATTATAAAATGTAACAAAATCGAAATGATATTTACATTTTGTAGTGTCATTTTTCATTATTTACTCCCCCAAAACATAACATTTATGCAAAAACAATTGTGAAATAGATTGGTAAATGCGAATCTTTCAAAAGATTATTGCATTATCTTGCTTAAAAATATCATATGAAATACGATGGTGTCAAATAAATGAGAAAAGGAGGAAGGCTTCATGAAAGTAGGAAGAATGGTGACAAGTGCAGCAAAGCTTATTTTAAGTTCTGGCTGTGGTAATTTCGAACCAGAACCGATCGGCATAAAAGATTTAGTGGTTTCTGGAAGAAAAGTAAGTGGTGTGGATACTGGTGACGCGAACGTCATTGGCAATGAGTCGATCATCAGCGTGCCGGAGGGTGCGGTTGCAATTGTACTCGACCATGGTGGTATTGAGCAGGTACTTGAAACACCTGGTGAACATGTTTATTACGGTAATCAGCGCACAAAACAAGAGGTTCTGCATAACATTCGAATCATGGAAGGAGCCTGTACTACCGATAAACGACTCACTTATGTAAATATGAAGGAGATTCCAGACAACAAATTTGGTCTTCGTAATGCGGCGCCATATTATGATATGTATTATGGTGTAGAGCTTGACATTTACGCTTACGGATCATTTTCTATTCAGGTTACGGATCCGGTAAAGGTTGTGGAATGTTTTGTCGGTGGGCAGCCTGGCAGATATAATCTTGGCGATGTGAATATCCACCAGCACCTTCTCGCCGAGTTCAGACACATTTTCTTAGCTGCGCTTACGAAGATTTCTGCGAACTGTCGTATCAGTCATTTGCAGTCTATGAGGGGTGAGCTGGTGCAGGAGATTCTTGCTTGCAGTGCCGAGGCGTATGGTTTTGAGCAGCGTTTTGGTTTTCGTATTGCATCGGTTGCGATTGAGGATATTATTTACTCTGAGGAATCGAAAGCGCTCATTGGCCGATTCAATGAACGACGTATGGAGGTAAAGGCCTATGAGAACATTTCCAGGGAAGTTTCCGATATTGCGGCTCAGCAGAAAATTGCAGATGGAATCAAGGCACATGGATATCAGACGGTGAATATATTCAATTTGGCGAGGGAAGTATAATTATGATAGAAACGATGATATGTCCAAAGTGCAAGGCGCATAACAAAGTAGTCAGGCGAACCAAAGATGTGGTGCGCTGTGAATACTGTGACTGGATCATTCAAGAGGCAGCGCAACCGATTGTAGTGAATAATAAGCAGGAAGCGGAGCAACGGGAGCCAGCTAGTGAGACTGGCGTGGCGTACGCGATGTCGGGTGCGGCTGAAGCGATGGCTCGTCAGGCGGATGATTCGTCTAGTGAGACGAATACAAGTGGCGAGAATGATTTATTCGTACGTGTGGTGATCGGGTTAATTATAGTTCTGGTTATAACAAATATTCGCGTCATTCTGATGGGGATTTTAACGATTGTTTTGGTTTTACTGGCTGTGTACGCGATATGGAGTTATGTGCATGAAGTCGGATCGTAG
>JAZUED010000271.1:0-2778 GCA_045640005.1 Candidatus Fimousia sp. | reverse complement strand
GCTGTAAGAGACCTTGAAAAGGCGAATGTACTCTTAGAAGAAGAAAAAGAGCAATTGATTTCTGAAAAAGAAAGCATGGCAGAGCATGTGCTTCGATTAAAAGAAAAACAGGCGAATCTTGAAGAAGAAGACCTTAGTGGCGAAGCAAAAATCAATGCGTTAAAAGAGGCCTTAGAAGCGTTAAAAGAGCGTGAAGATCACCACGTAGCAGCTCTTAACGAAATTGAAATGCAGGACAGAACATTTGACCAGCGACTTTCTTTCATGGCAGAGAATGAAGCTCGAATTACGGATGATATCAAGCGACTTGAATTTGATCTTGCAGAGCTTGAAGAAGAGGAAGATCAGAGAGAGAACAATCTCGAGGAAATCGAAGAACGAATCGAAGCGACAAGAGAACGAATCGAAGAATTAGAAGAATTAATTGAAGAGACACAAGGCTCTCTTGAAGCAGATTCCAAAGCAGAAAAACAGAAGAATGAAGCATTTAAGCATTCCTTAGAGGATAAGGAAAGTCTTGGTACACAGGTGGCAGCTCTTGATAAAGAGGGCTTCAGACTTCAGTCACGAAAAGAAAAGTTAGAGGAAAAAATCCAGGCTCAAAGAGACTATATGTGGGATAATTATGAGCTTACCTATCGTATGGCCCGTGCAAACTGGGTGGGAGAGCTTCCTAGCGACTTATCAGCCGTGAAAAAAGAAGTGGCTTCCTGGAAGAGCAAGATTAAAAAGCTTGGCGATATCAATGTCAATGCGATCGAAGAGTATAAAGAAGTATCCGAACGTTATGAATTCTTACTTGCTCAGCATGAAGATATTATCAAGGCAGAAGATCAGTTAGTAAAACTCATTGCCCGCTTAGAGCGTGAGATGAGAAAGCAGTTTAACGAAAAATTTGCCGAAATCAAAGATATGTTTGAAGTGGTATTCAAGGAACTCTTCGGAGGCGGACATGCCCAGCTTGAACTTACAGACTCTGCGGATGTATTAGAAGCGGGTATTAAGATCATTGCACAGCCACCAGGCAAAAAGCTTCAGAATATGATGCAGTTATCCGGTGGAGAAAAAGCATTGACAGCGATCAGTCTGTTATTTGCAATTCAGAATTTAAAACCATCTCCATTCTGTTTATTAGATGAAATTGAGGCGGCATTAGATGACTCTAACGTAAGTCGCTTTGCCCAGTATCTGCATAAGCTGACCAAAGATACACAGTTTATCGTAATTACCCACAGAAAGGGTACGATGACAGCGGCAGATATGTTATATGGAATTACGATGCAGGAAAAAGGTGTTTCTGCATTGGTTTCCGTAAATCTCATCGAGAATGATTTAGATGATTAACCCATTTAGGAGGTATAAAATATGGCAGAAGAAAATAAAGGTTTTTTTGAGAAGGTCTTTGAGGGCCTTGCAAAAACAAGAGACAACTTTTCAAGAAGTGTAGATGCACTTTTCCAGTCCTTTACGAACATTGATGATGACTTCTATGATGAATTAGAAGAAACATTGATCATGGCTGATGTAGGTGTGGATGCGACTTTAAAGATTATCGATGACCTTCGTCACCGCGTGCGTGTTCAGGGAATCAAAGAACCTGCAGAATGTAAGGAATTACTCGTTGAAGTTATCAAAGACCAGATGGAACTTGACGAAGATGCATTTGCATTTGAACAGGAAAAGACCGTTATGTTAGTCATCGGTGTAAATGGTGTTGGTAAGACAACAAGCATCGGTAAACTGGCAGCAACTCAGAAAGCACGTGGGAAGAATGTTCTCGTAGCAGCGGCAGATACTTTCCGTGCAGCAGCAATCGACCAGCTTGAAGTATGGACAGATCTTGCAAAGGTAGACCTGATTAAACATGAAGAAGGTTCCGACCCTGCAGCAGTTGTATTTGACGCATGTCGTGCAGCAAAGGCTAGAAATACAGATATTTTAATCTGTGATACAGCAGGTCGTCTTCACAACAAGAAAAACTTAATGAGCGAGCTTGCAAAGATTAACCGTGTCATTGAACGTGAATATCCGGAAGCCAGAAGAGAAACTTTGATCGTTTTAGATGCAACAACTGGTCAGAATGCGATGGCTCAGGCAAAAACATTTATGGAAGCAGCAGAAATCACTGGTATTATCTTAACTAAGATGGATGGTACAGCTAAGGGTGGTATCGCGATTGCAATCCAGGCAGAGCTTGGCCTTCCTGTAAAATACATCGGTTTAGGGGAACACATCAATGACTTATTAGAATTTGATACAGATATCTTTGTAAGTATCTTATTCAGTGAATAATAATTAGGGAGAAAAGAAACATGTTAACACTTAAGAAATTTGAAGAAGCCTATTTAAAGGTTCAGGAAGTAATTGAACGCACAAAGCTGATTAAAAGTGACTATCTTTCTGAGCTTACAGGCAATCAGGTATATTTAAAACCGGAAAATATGCAAAAAACAGGTGCATACAAAATCCGTGGTGCATATTATAAGACAAGTCTTTTATCCAAAGAAGAAAGAGAAAAAGGACTGATTACAGCATCTGCCGGTAACCATGCACAGGGTGTTGCTTATGCGGCAAAAGAGCTTGGCGTACCTGCAACCATCGTAATGCCTACAACAACTCCACTTATGAAGGTAAACCGTACAAAGGCATATGGTGCAGAAGTTATCTTAAAGGGTGATGTATTCGATGAGGCAAATGAATACGCACAGAATTTAGCAGTTGAACGTGGTATGACCTTTGTTCATCCATTTGATGATCTAGATGTTGCAACCGGACAGG
>JAZUED010000270.1:0-8282 GCA_045640005.1 Candidatus Fimousia sp. | reverse complement strand
TCTTCTACATATTGATAAGCTTCTTTGGAAGGTTTTGAAACCTTCATATCTCCAGATATAAATATACGGTCTTTTGAAAACCAGCGATAAAGATCAAGGCAATCAATTTTTGCATATTGCGATGGATGTTCTCCATTTGTTAAAAGACCAATTGTAACGCCTTCTTTTTTAAGAAAATCAAGAATTTCTTCCATCCCGTCAAATAAATCGATATGCTTTTGATAATATCGGTAACGATTTTCGAATTCTTCCGCTTCATCATCCGTTGCAACTACACCAACATCTTTGTAACAGTTACGAATGCGATATGCAAATTCTTCTTTTTTCGTAATCTCACCTCGTTCCTGACGATAAAATGCCTTTTCGCTGTATATACGGGAGAGCTGAAAGATTGTTTCCGGATCCGCATCTGTACGGTCTGCAAATAAATCCTGATGCGCCTTTTTAAATGGACCGGATAAATCATAAATTGTATCATCCATATCAAATATGATATTCATATGTTACATCCGCTCCTTTCTATCCCTTCACAGCCCAGCGAAGCTTTGTGGATTTTGCACGGCTGTTTCGTCTGCATTCTTCTTTGGATGGTCTGATGACATCCTTAGATACCTCAGAAAATTCACCCATTTTCTTATATTGTTTAAATGCTTTTTTCACCAGTCGGTCTTCTCCTGAATGGAAGGTAAGGATTGCTACTCTACCACCTTCATTTAATACACCTGGTAACTTATCCAAAAAGTCATACAATACTTCAAATTCGCTGTTTACATCAATGCGAAGTGCTTGAAAAGTTCTTGCACAGGATTTCTTGATAGCTTCATCTCGTTCTGTTTTCGGAACTCTCACTAATGCTTTTTCAATCAGTTCTTTTAACTGAATTGTTGTTTCAATTTTTCCATTGATCTGCATATAACGAAATACTTGATTGGCAATCTGTGCTGCGTATGGTTCATCGGAGTTTTCGATGAGCATGCCTTCAAATTCTTCCTGAGAAATCTCCATCAATCGGTCCGCAGCTGAAGTACCTGAGGTTGGATCTAAGCGAAGATCTAGTGGTCCTTCTGCTTTGTAGGTAAATCCTCGTTCCGGATTATCAATCTGCATGGAAGAAACGCCAAGGTCTGCTAAAATAAAATCGAATTTGCCAAATTCTTCAGCTACTTTGTCGATATTTCTAAAATTCGTCAGTTTGACAGTTAAGATATCTTCCCCAAATCCTGCATCAGAAAGTCTCTTCTTTGTCTTTGCAGATTCGATTGGATCGACATCAAGTGCTACGATGTGCCCCTGTCCTTCTAATTTTTCAAGCATTGCTCTCGTATGTCCGCCATAACCAAGTGTGGCATCAAGGCCATGCTGGCCTGGTTTAATTTCAAGAAAATCTAAAATTTCCTGAACCATAATAGATATGTGGGTTCCCGCTGGGGTTCCACCTTTAGCGATAATATGCTCTGCCATATCTTTGTATTTTTCTGGATTTAATTCTTTGTATTTTTCACTATATTTTCTCGGATGAGTACCCGAATAACGTTTTCTTCGAACGTGCTTTTTTTCCTGTTCCATAAATTTCACTTTCTACTATATACAATACATCATTTTCATCTAATGATTACAATCCCATAATCTTAATCAGAAGAACGAAAGCCAGTCCATAATAAGATAATACGGCAACAAGGTCATTTACTGTAGTGATGAGTGGACCGGAAGCAACTGCCGGGTCAACGCCAACCTTATGGAAAAACATCGGAATCACTGTTCCGATTAAGCTTGAGATGATCATCGCGGTCAGAAGAGCCGCACCAACACAGCCTGAAATGGCAAATGCAAAGAGTAAGGTTCTTCCTTTGATAAGCATAACATAAAGACCGATTAATAGGAAAGCCATAATTCCCAGTAACAGTCCATTTGCCAATCCAACTCTCATTTCTTTAAACACCAAATAGATTTTCTGGCTTGCTTTTAAGTCCTCATCCATCAAAACACGGATGGTAACCGCAAGAGACTGGGTTCCAACATTACCCGCCATATCAAGAATTAAGGACTGAAAGCTTACGAGTAACGCAATGTGAGCAACTACACCTTCAAACATGCCTACCACGGTGGAGACACCAACCCCTAAGAAGAGAAGTACCACCAGCCATGGGATACGCTTTTTCATACTCTGTGGAAGAGTTTCGTTCAAATCTTCTTCTGCGGTCAAACCAGCCAGTCTCGCATAGTCTTCACCCATTTCATCATCTACAACTTCGATGATATCCTGTGATGTGATAACACCAATAACCTCATTCTTGCTGTTTAATACAGGAATAGAATCTTCTTCATAATCACGAAGACGTTCCAAACAGTCATCCACCAGCTCATGATCACGCACATATGGATAAGAAGTACTGATTAAATCCTGAAGTTTCATAAACTCCCTTGCTGTAATCAAATCTTTGATGTCCATGGCACCAAAATATTTGCCCTGTTCATCGGTAAAATAAATGGTGTATACATTATCATTTTCTTCTGCCTGCGCAATCAACTCGCGCATTGCTTCTTTTACTGTAAGGTGATTACCAATCAGCACAAAATTGGTAGTCATCTTACTACCGATTTCATCTTCGTCATAGGAACGAATCAATCGGATATCTTTGCGACTTTCATCATCAATTAAGGGAATAACCGCAGCATAGAATTCTGGATTTTCTTCTTCTAATTCATCTAAAGCATCTACTGCATCATCGGCTTCCATGCTTTCAATGATCATAGCTGCCGCTTTTGCATCCATTTGTTCTAAATAGCTAACGATGTTCTCAAGATAACTGAATACCTCCGCCATCCATTCTGGTCCAAGAGCTTTATATGTTCTTCTTCTCTCTTTGGCAGTCATCTGTTCATAAGCATCGGCAATATCTGAATCATGATAATCGTCTAACTGCTTGATCATCTCTTTGGCTTTTTTGCCACTTCTTATAATTTCAATAATTTCTTCTACATAACGTGGTTCTTTTAAAATTTCTTTTTCCATTTTCTCTTCCTCCAAAATATCCTTGCACAGATCATATTCCCGTACATCAAATTTTTACACGCAAAAAACAACTCGATTAAATTGTTGTTCAATCGAGTTTCCATATAGATGTGGTGTTATGAGCTTTCATAGAGAATGTTTTTGTGAATATAACTGGATATTTTGTCTGAATGAGTCTATTGAAAAAATTAAGACATGACAAAGGAGCTGAAATTACAGGATTTCAGCGTATACTCACAAAAGCTTTGATTTATTTTGAAAATTCTCGGCCCATGACTATCACAACTTTCCATGTAATTTCACCTCCTAAATTAGATTTCTATGATTATTTTCTATAATTTGCTATACTATTATATCTTATAGATCTTTAAAATGGAAGCTTTTCTTTCCTGTAGAATAATCATCTACAATATGTCCACTTCCATACATCTTATATTTGTAGCTAAGTAATCCTTCTAAACCAACAGGACCACGCGCATGAATCTTACTTGTGCTGATTCCAACTTCTGCACCAAATCCATAACGAAAACCATCTGCAAAACGTGTAGAACAGTTCTGATATACACCAGCGGAATCTACTAAATCCATGAATTTTGCTGCTGCATCACTATCTTCTGTAACAATTGCATCTGTATGATGAGATCCATAGTAGTTGATATGGTCGATTGCTTCTTCAATGTCAGCCACCTGTTTAATAGAAAGAATGTAATCTAAATATTCTTTTTTGTTATCTTCTTCCGTTGCATCTTCACAGTCGATGATCGCTTTCACGTCTTTGGTACCGCGAATTTCAACGGATTTCTGATCTAATGCTTCCTTTAATGCTGGAAGTAAATTCTGCATTACATCTTTATGAACTAATAAAGTTTCTACTGTATTACATGCGGATACATACTGAGTTTTTGCATCAAAAATAATTGGCACTGCTTTTTTCATATCTGCAGACTTGTCAACATAGATGTGACAAATTCCATCTGCATGACCCATAACTGGAATTTTTGTGTTGTTCATAATATACTGCACAAAAGCATTTGATCCACGTGGGATTAATAAATCCACGGACTCATGACAGTTTAACAACTCAGAAATTTCGCTTCTTGCTTCAAGCTGTGCCATACAATGATTAGGAAGTCCTGCTTCTCTTACCGCATCGTAAATGATGTTAAATAATGTTTTGTTGCTCTTCATTGCTTCAGAGCCACCTTTTAATATGACGCAGTTGCCACTCTTAATGCATAATGCAGAAATCTGCACTAAAGCATCTGGTCTTGCTTCAAAGATAACGCCGATTACCCCAATTGGACAAGTTACACGTTCAAGCTTTAATCCTTCGTCAAGTTCGCGAACAAATTGTTTCTTAAATAATGGATCTTCCATCTTGATCAGGTCTTTGATTCCTGCTGTTACGTCACGAAGCTTTCCTTCATCGAATTTTAAACGCTTTAAGATTGGGCCTGCCACGCCGTCCTTTTCTGCCTGAATTAAATCTTCTTTGTTAGCGGCAAATATTTCGTCCTGCTTTTTCGTTAAGGCATCTGCCACTGCTGCTAATGCTTTGTTTCTAATTTCTGCAGTTGTTGCAGCAAGCTTTGGAGATGCAAGCTTTACTGCTCTCATTTCTTCCTGTAAAGTCATGTTTGTATCCTCGATTTCTATTTTGATTTCACAATATTAATTCACGAAGAAGGCTGCTGCAATTGCACCAGGTCCTACGTGAGTTCCGATTGCACATCCGATTGTCATAACCGGAATGTTATCAACCTTGCCTTCATAGATAGGAAGGCTGTCTTTTAAATATTTTCTTAATAAATGATCAGATAATCCACTGTAAGCAACACAGTATGGTGCAAGGAAGTTAATTCCGCCTTCTTTTTCAATCATCTGATTCAAGATATTATTTCCTTTTTTAGATCCACGTGCTTTTCCAAGTACAGAGATTTCACCTTCTGTAACTGCAATAACTGGTTTGATGGACAATAAGTTCCCAGCTACTGCTACTGCTGCAGAGATACGTCCACCTTTTCTTAAGTACTCTAAAGTATCAAGTAAGGCAATAACTCGGATATTTTTCTTTTCTCTGTTTAAGATTTCTACGATTTCTTCAATTTCCACACCCTGCTCTCTCATACGACATGCAAGTTCGATTAAGAGTCGCTGGCCTAAGGAAACATTTTCCGAATCAACAATATAGATGTTATCGTAATCAGCTGCTGCAATATTCGCACTCTGGTAGCATCCGGAAAGCTTGGATGAAAGAGTGATTACGATTGCACTGTCGCCAGAAGCTGTCACTTCAGCAAATTTTTCGTCATATTCAAATGGTCCTACCTGGCTTGTTGTTGGGAACACGTCAGTTTCCACTAATTTTTCAAAAAACTGTGTATGATTTAATGTAACGCCGTCAAGAAATTCTTCCTGGCCAAATAATGTTTTTAATGGTAATACTTCTACATTTAACTCTTTTGCAATTTCTGCTGTAACATCAGACCCAGAGTCTGTGATAATTCTAATACTCATTCTTATACCCTCCAATATGAGATAATAGACACTTTTATGTTCATCTGTCGATTAAGTATTATACTTCACTTTACCAATATTTCAAGCATTAAATTAAAAATTTATTAAAATGTCAAATTCAGAAGCATTGTGTAATATAAAACGATATACCCCTGTTCATCAAGAGGGAAAATAAGCTCTGGATAAACCTCTTTTAAGGAGTCATTGACAACCTCAAAAATCTGAGGATGCTTCATCTTAGCTTCTTTCATATATGGATTTGTAATGGCCATTCCTTTTTTCACACGTTCCACAGCCTTATACATATGCTCAATTAAATCTTCCACTGCATCAGGGTCAAATGTTACGTCGACGCCAAGCTGATTTGCAATTAATGTAACTGCAAGTTCTACTCGTCCATCATTTTTTGGCATGTAACCAAGATCGATACTCTGAACTAAGTCTTCACGGTCACATACTTCTACACCGCATTTTCTGACATTTTTTTCGCTGCCACGAATCATCATGCCACGTTCTCCCTGACAAATCAGTTCGATTTCATAATCCCAGAAGATTTCCATCAACTCTGGAATATAAAAATTGATTTCTTCCGGGTCCGTTCCGAGCGCATCTGCAATGTCGCGAACCTTGGTAAATCCGGGGTGATCAATGAGATACCCTATAATTTTTTTCTTCATTTCTATAAATACCTTCCTATAAATATCCTTTTCCAAAGCCCTCCGGAAGTAACTCCCGAAGCTTATATATCTTATAACACTCTGTACTGACTGCCAGCACGATGAAAAATTCATCCGGATCGGCAAATTCTGCCATCACCTGACGACATGCTCCACATGGTGGTGCAAAATCAGTCACATCTCCATTCGTTCCCCCAACGATGCAAATGCCTCTCAAATCTCTTTTTCCTTCACTGACTGCCTTAAATATTGCGGTTCTTTCTGCGCAAATGCATTCGCCGTAAGCAGCATTTTCAATATTGCATCCGGTATAAATCTCATCCTGGGCAGTAAGTAAGGCTGCGCCTACATGATAATGAGAATACGGTGCATAGGAAAAAGATAATTGTTCCAATGCTTTTTCAATCAGTTTTTGAATGTTTTGTTTATCCATTTGAGAATGCCTCTCTAATTTTGATCCTCTTTGATCAGTTTTCTAAGTGCTAAAACTGCCATACGAATTGGAAGATCCATGTCATGGACAACTGGATTTGGAAGTCCTAAAGCTTCTCTTTCCTGATTTGCCATAACAAGCATGCATCCGCCAACACGGACTCTACGGTAAGCGCCTGTAATAAAAAGTGCGGCAGCTTCCATCTCGGATCCAAGACAGCCCATACGTTTCCATGCTTCCCATTTATTCATCAGCTCGTAGCTTACTGGTTTGATTTCCGGTGAATGCTGGCCGTAAAAGGAATCCTTACTCTGAACAACACCGACATGATAGGAAATCCCCATCTCTTTGGCAGCCTTCATAAGGCTATATGTAACTTCAATGTCTGCAACTGCCGGATATTCGATCGGTGCGTACTCCTTTGTGGTACCTTCCATGCGCACGGCACCATTTGCAATAATGACATCACCGCTTAAAACTTCTGTCTGGATACCCCCACAGGTACCCACGCGGATAAATGTGTCTGCACCGGCATTTACCAGTTCTTCTAAGGCGATGGATGTGGATGGTCCACCGATTCCGGTTGAAGTTACACTGACCTTCACTCCATCTAGATAACCTGTGTAGGTCATAAATTCTCGCTTGTCTGCCACAAGTTTCGCATCATCAAGATATGCTGCAATCTTTGGCACACGTTTTGGATCGCCTGGTAAGATGACATAGCGACCAATATCTTCTGGTTTTATATCAATATGATACTGCTGATCTGGATTTTCGGAATACTTCATATTCTCACCTCCAAATTAATCAAGATTGTCTTTGAAATTACCTAACACACGGAGATCTCCAGAAATTAATGATAGCTCATGAATGACTTTATCCATGGTTTCAGTGAGTAAATCTCCGGTAAATTCGATAAAGAACATGTACTCCCAGTTACGTTCTGGAATTGGTCTGGATTCAAGTCGACATAAGTTCACGCCATGCACGGCAAAAATTGTTAAAATGTCATGTAAGGATCCGGATTCATTGAGTGTTGTGATGGAAATACAGATTTTGTTTCTGCCTTCTCGAAGTTCTGCTTTTGGGGAAATAACAATAAATCTGGTTGTGTTCTGGCTGTTGGCATTGATGGCCGGCTCTAAGATTTCAAGGCCATAAATTTCTGCTGCTAATTCAGAACAAATGGCTGCTTTGGTTTTATTGCCAAGTTCTGCCACTAATTTGGCACTTCCGGCAGTATCTGGTTTGGCCACCTTGCGCCACTGTGGGAATTTTGCCAGATATTGTTCACTCTGAAATAATCCCTGTTCGTGAGAATAAACGGTTTCGATGTCTTCTAAGGTTGTTCCTGGAAGAGCCATGAGGTTTTGCTGAACTTTAACGGTTACTTCGCCAACAAAAAAGTAATTGAATAAGGCAAGCTGATCATATACCTGACGGATCGCTCCGGTTGAGGAATTCTCGATTGGTACAATCGCATAATCGGCCTCCCCATTCTTTAACGCGAGAAAAGTATCTTCAAACTGATATAATCCTCTGGCATCAACATCTTTGCCGAAGAATCTTCTAGCAGCAATTTCGCTAAATGCTCCTGGTTCACCTTGATATACGACACGAGGATGTTTTATAATCTCTCTTT
>JAZUED010000269.1:0-2302 GCA_045640005.1 Candidatus Fimousia sp. | reverse complement strand
GGTTACAACATGGTTTTAGACGTTTGCAGCGGTTCTGTCCATGTTGTTGATGACTTAAGCTATGATGTCATTGCATTATTTGAAGAAAACAGCGAAGATGACATCGTAAAAAAACTTTCTGATTATGATGAAGCAGATGTTCGCGAATGTATCAGCGAAGTCAGAGAATTAAAAGAAGAAGGTATGCTTTTTACTGAAGATATCTATAAAGATTATATTTTTAACGTAAAACAGAGAAGAACTGTAGTAAAAGCATTATGCCTTCATATTGCCCACGACTGTAACCTTGCCTGCAAGTACTGTTTTGCAGAAGAAGGAGAATATAAAGGACACCGTGCCATGATGTCTGCCGAAATCGGTAAACAGGCACTTGATTTTCTCGTTGCCAATTCCGGCAACCGTGTGAACTTAGAAGTCGATTTATTTGGTGGAGAGCCATTAATGAACTTTGGCGTCATCAAAGAAATTGTGGCATACGGAAGAGAATTAGAAAAGCATCATAATAAGAAATTCCGTTTCACACTTACAACGAACGGTGTGTTATTAGATGAAGAAGTTATGGAATTTGCTAACAAAGAGATGGCAAACGTCGTACTTAGTATCGATGGCCGTAAGGAAGTCCATGACTATATGAGACCAACTAAGAATGGCAAAGGAAGCTATGATCTCATTCTTCCTAAATTCAAGAAATTTGCAGAACTTCGAGGAGATAAGAGTTACTATGTCAGAGGTACTTTTACAAGAAAGAATTTAGATTTCTGCGAAGACATCAAACATATGGCCGACTGTGGATTTAAGAACCTTTCCATGGAACCGGTTGTAGGAGAAGATGATACAGAATATGCTATTCGCGAAGAAGATTTACCTGTAATCTTCGAACAGTATGATCAGCTGGCGAAAGAAATGATCAAAAGAGAAAAAGAAGGTAACGGATTTACCTTTTTCCATTACATGATTGATTTAACAGGCGGCCCATGTGTTGCAAAGAGACTTTCTGGCTGTGGATCCGGAACAGAATATCTTGCAGTAACACCTTGGGGAGACTTATATCCATGCCATCAGTTTGTTGGACAGGAAGAATTCCTTCTTGGTAATGTTTATGATGGTGTTAAGCGTATGGATATTGTCAATGACTTTAAAGCATGTAATGTATACACAAAAGAAAAGTGTAGAAAGTGTTTTGCACGTTTCTATTGTAGCGGCGGTTGTGCTGCAAACTCTTATCAGTTCCATGGCAACTTAAACGACGCATATGACGTAGGATGCGAATTAGAACGTAAGAGAGTAGAATGCGCTTTGATGATCAAAGCAGCATTAGCGGAGTAGTATTAGAAAGGATAGTAAATCATGAAAAAGAATAAGACTAAAGTTATTCTCGGGTTTATCTTAATCCTGGTTCTTACAATTGCAGGTGGAGTAGTCAGCTATCAGGGTATCGGTAAAAAACACACAGGTAGTGCAAAGAATATCGAACTCGGTCTTGACCTTGCCGGTGGTGTAAGTATCACTTATGAAGTAGTTGGTAAGAAGGTTTCCCAGAAAGATATCGACGACACAATTTATAAATTACAGAAGCGTGTTGAAGGATACAGTACAGAATCTGAAGTAATTCAGTTAGGTGACAAACGTATTCAGATTGAAATTCCTGGTGTTACAGATGCCAATGCAATCTTAGAAGAATTAGGACAGCCGGGAACATTAAGTTTTTACTCTCCAGAAGGAGATGTAGTTTTAACAGGATCCAACGTAAAATTAGCAGAAGCAAAAACTTCTCAGGATAAGAGCGGAAACAAAGAATATCTTGTAGCACTCGAATTCGATAAAGAAGGTACAAAAGCATTTGCTGACGCAACTAAGAAATATTTACATCAGCCAATCTACATCGTATACGATAACGAAATCATTAGTTATCCAACTGTACAGGCTGAAATTAAAAATGGTGAATGTGTCATCGAAGGACAGGCAAGCTTTGAAGAAGCTGAAAAGTTAGCATCCTCCATTCGAATTGGTGCATTACCAGTAGAATTAAAGGAATTAAGTTCCAACGTAGTATCTGCTAAGCTTGGTGCGAATGCAATCCAGTCCACATTAAAAGCAGGTGGAATCGGTCTTGCATTAGTAGCAATCTTTATGCTCATCATTTACCTCTTACCAGGTTTCTGTGCAAGTATCGCTCTTGTATCTTATACAGTTATGACATTACTTGCATTGAATGGATTTAATATCACACTGACTCTTCCAGGTCTTGCAGGTATTATCCTTACAATCGGTATGGCGGTAGATGCGAACGTTATCATCTATA
>JAZUED010000268.1:0-4739 GCA_045640005.1 Candidatus Fimousia sp. | reverse complement strand
TTGAACTGGAAGTATATTTATGAAGATAAGGAGATCGAAAGATGAAAGTTGATTTAAAGAAACTAAATGTTGCAACTATTTATGTAGAACGCATTGCAGAAGGAAGAAATCCGGTAAACAATCATCCGTTTGGAGAAAATGATGTGATGAATAATCCAAATATCATCCGTTGCATGTATTTTGTGCATGATATTCTTGAGGCTGTTGCGGACTGTGATGGAGAAATTGGGTCTGTTCCTGTGGATAACAAAGTAAAGGAGCAGTCTAAAAAATTCCCATTTGAAGTCCTTGACGGCTTTTCTTATAAAGAAGACCAGTCCATTACACATCTGTTAAGCCAGATTATGGAACTGGTTGCTAATCCGGACGTTCGTCCGTTTACCCATTATCCAATTACCGTATGGTTAAAAGACCATGGATATTTATATGAAAAAGTCTACGACAATGGACAGAAAGCGACCGTGCCAACAGAACTTGGTGAGTCTATCGGCATGTATCTTGAACACAGAAAGAGCTTCCGTGGTGACGAGTACGATGTTGTGATGTATAAGCGCCAGGCTCAGGAATTTGTAGTGAAAAACTTTAAAAATATGATTTTCGGAAAAGAGATTGCGGTGGAGCAGGCGGAAGAAGCAAGCGAAGACGAAAATATTATAAAAGAAGAGATCACCGACGAGATGCTAGAAGAAGCAAAGAAAGAAGTAGAGAATAGGGATTAATTAAGCGTTGATAAAGAGGCGTTGTATTGAATTTTATTCAGTGCAACCCCTCTTTTTTACTTTCCGAGAAATCCACTATCAATCCCAACAGGCATCTGGTAAGCATATCCACGATGTATCATGGAGAAAAGCTTAAAACTCATCAGCTCTGGTGTGGTATAAAGAGAACTGCAGATGGTGAAGTAGTTGAAATCATCTTCCTGGGATAAAGCTGCAACATCGTTATCATCGAGCAAAAGATCGGCAGCAAAAAGATTCGCCTCATATTCTGTATTATCCTTCATATTGTAGAGGATATCTTCCTTCATAGGAGCCATCTTAAGCATGTTCTTATGTAATATGATATGTCCTAGTTCGTGGGCTGCAACAATGCGCTGTTCTTCTGGTGTGAGAAAACTGCTGATCATCACATAAATCGTCTGACAGCTGGAAAAACAATAGCCCTTCAGGGATTTGTAGCGCGAAGTTTCCTGAACAACGACATTAAGACCCTCAAGAATCTCAAATGGATCTCTCGTGTCGAAACGTCTTACAAGCTTCTGCACCTTTTGATAAATTCTATCGTTCAAATAATCACCTGCTTATTCTTCTGTGTTACGGTATTTTTTAGGGGTAAACTTCTTCGCACGTTTTTTAGAATCAAGATAGAGCATCTGAATTTCATCCATAAATGCAGTTTTATCTTCGTCAGAAAGATCACCGCCGGCAAACATAGCAGCAGCCTGTTCTAAAATGAGTTGAGCCTGTTTTGCTCCACGTACCCCGTAATCTTCAGTTGTCTGTGTGATAAATGCGGCATTCTGCGTAAGCAGATAATCTGTGTCACATCCGAATATGTCGGCAAGTTTACCGTAGAGTTCTCGCTGTTTAGGGAAACGATTTTCATTCTCCCAGCCACGAATGGTTCTAAGGGACACGCCAAGTGCTTTAGCCAGGTCCGCTTGAGAAATACCTTGTTCTTTTCTTAATTTTTTAATCTTTTCACCAAATGTCATGGGAATACCTTTCTATAAAATAAATGTAATGATAGGGAAAATATGTTGCCTATTGCGTTGCAAAAAGTCTTGACAAAGGAAATACAATTGCCTATAATCAAAAATACAAAGGTAACTTACTTGCCTATTATATTACATTAAGTTGCCTGTTTTGTCAACGGAGAGAAGGTGGAATCATGAAAAAAGAAGAAAGCACTTGCATTTGTATAGATTTAAAATCCTTTTATGCGTCGGTGGAGTGCGTAGAGAGAGGGTTGGATCCATTTACCGTTAATTTGGTGGTGGCAGATCCGGAGCGTTCTGTATCGACCATTTGCCTTGCTATTACACCAGCTATGAAAAAACTTGGAATAAAGAACCGATGCAGAATCCATGAGATTCCGGAAAGTGTGGAATATATTACTGCCGTGCCAAGAATGCAGCTTTATATCGATTATTCAGCCTGGATTTACAGCATTTATTTACGTTTTGTGGCACCGGAGGATATTCATGTTTACAGTATTGATGAGTGTTTTATAGATGTTTCGAAGTATCTACGCCTTTATAAAAAAAGTGCGAAGGAAATCGCATTTTTAATGATGGAGGCAGTTTATAAAGAAACTGGAATAACGGCAACGGCTGGCGTGGGAACCAATTTGTACCTTGCGAAGGTTGCCATGGATATTATGGCAAAGCATGTGAAGGATCATATCGCGGAGCTTGATGAGATTTCTTTTCGAGAGCAGTTGTGGAACCATCGACCATTATCAGATTTTTGGGGGATTGGTGGGAGAACGCAGCGAAAGCTTGCCCAGTACGGCATGAATACCATGGGTGACATTGCTGTAGCATCATTAACGTTGGAAAACTGGTTTTTTAAAATGTTTGGTGTGGATGCTGAGCTGATGTTAGATCATGCCTGGGGGTATGAACCGTGTCGTATGGAAGATATCAAAAATTATCGGACAAAGATGCATAGCCTGTCTTCGGGACAGGTTCTGATGCGAAACTATGATTTCGAGGAAGGAAAAGTGATTGTAAAAGAGATGACAGATGCATTATCTCTGGATCTTGTAAAGAAGGGGCTGACTACAGATTCTCTGTCTTTGTGGATTTCTTATGATCATAAGACTGGACATCCAGGGTCAGGAGGAACGGTGAATATGGGTGTGGCAACAAATAGTTCCGAACGAATCATAAAAGGAATGGAAGAGTTATATACAAAGATTGCGAGCCGTTATGCGGGAATACGAAGAATCAGTATTACAGCGAATAAAGTAGTGCCAGAGGGATATCGACAGTTTGATCTGTTTACCAGCCCAGAAAAACAGACAAAAGAGAGAAGTCTGCAGAATGCAATATTAGAAATTAGAAAGAAGTATGGAAGCAATGCATTGCTTCGTTGTGTGCATTTATTAGAATGCTCGACTTTTATAGAACGAAATCGACAGATTGGTGGTCATCGGGCATAGGAGTGTGAAATATGAGTTATAAAGAAGAAAATACAGAATATGAATATTTGATCCATGAACCAAGACCCATCTATCATCATCATAGGATGGAGACAGCCCACAGAGCTAAGCAATTTGCTCCTTTTGCGGCTTTGAAAGGCTTTGAGAATACTGTTCAGAGCAAAGATGGTACCTTTTGGCAGATGGAGTTGTTGGATCGACCAATGGAGGAATTAGAGCATATTATTATGGACGATTGCTAAAAAACTTAATTTAGATAATTTCAAAGTGTTTTAATGCATGTAAGATACCACCGTCATCAGAAGATTTGGTCACATAGTCAGCGGCAGCTTTTACTGTGTCGGAACCGTTTCCCATAGCTATTCCGATTTGAGCGAATTCAATCATATCCTGATCGTTAGCGCTGTCACCAAATGCCATGATTTCATTCGTATCAATACCAAAATGTTCGCACATTTTCTGGATGCCTACTGTTTTACCACCATCAGCAGGAATAATATCTGTTCCAACCGCATTCCAACGGACAGATTTGCAGTTTGGAAGATCTTTAAGAAGTTCATGAGCTTCTTCGTCGGTTATATAAGCACTAATCTGATAGATGGTATTGCCTTTATATGGAGAAACTTCTAATGGAGGGAAGTTTAGTTTGTCACGGAATTTCTGGGCACGACCATTGGCAATGTTCGTATACTTATGTTCAAATTCTGTTATAACAAGAGAAACTTCTTTTTTGTTAAAAATTTTTACAATTGCATCAATATCTTTGCTTAAATCATGCTCGTAAATAATATTTAGATTACTGTCCACGCAGGCCTGACCATTTAAGATGACGTAGCCATCAAAATCAAGGTTTTCTTTCGTAACAATATTTAAATCAGGAAGATAACGTCCGGTTGCAACAAAAATGCGAATTCCTTTTTCTTTTAAAAGGCGAAGGGCAAGACGAGTATCATCCGGGATGATCGTTGTGCCGAAGGCTGTCAGTGTGCCATCGATATCAAAAAAGACTGCTTTTATCATAAAATTCCTCATATATTTCAAAATGATTTGTTGTTTGTGTGAAGTGCATTTGAAATGCCCATATTCATCATACTATAAGATTAGCAGATATGGTAGAATGAAAATAGTATGAATATTATAGAACGATTTGGACATAAAAGGAGAGAACTTGTATGATTGCAACATTAGCGAATGGAATGACAATTCCTAAAATTGGACTTGGCGTATGGGGAACCAATGGAGAAGAAGCTGCAAATGCAGTTGATCTTGCACTTCGTGGCGGATATCGCCATATTGATACAGCAGCATTTTATAAAAATGAAGAACAAGTAGCAGAAGGTATTCGAAGAAGTGGAGTAAAAAGAGAAGATATCATCATTGCTACAAAAGTGTGGTTTGAAGATATGATTGATGAGGCAAGCGTTAGAGCAGCTTTAGAAGATAGTTTAAAGAAATTAGAAAGCGATTATGTAGATTTATATATTCTTCACTGGCCGTTAAATAACTATGTAGAAAGCTGGAAAGCATTAGAAAAGCTTTATGAAGAAGGAAAAGTAAAAGCAATTGGTGTCAGC
>JAZUED010000267.1:0-4091 GCA_045640005.1 Candidatus Fimousia sp. | reverse complement strand
TATTGACGGTTTATTGCTCGACACTCTGATGATTCAACCAGAGGACGCTCCGAAAGCAATCGTCCAGCTTGTTCATGGGATGGCAGAATACAAGGAGCGCTACGTTCCATTCATGGAATATCTCGCCGAACGAGGATACATTTGCATCATTCATGACCATCGTGGACATGGAGAAAGCGTAGAGACACTAGATGATTATGGTTATCTCTATGACGCAAGTGGTGTGGCGTTGGTTGAGGATGCTCATCAGATAACAGGGATGATCAAGGAAGAATATCCGAACCTTCCACTCTATCTGTTTGGCCATAGCATGGGATCCTTGGTGGTTCGTTCCTACACGAAGAAATATGATGATGAGCTTTCCGGGCTCATTGTGTGCGGAAGCCCAAGCGCAAATCCAATGATAGTCATTGCAAAAGGTCTGGCTAAGCTACTCATGAAGGTAAAGGGCGAGCGTGCTGCAGGCAAGCTGCTCCATAAGATGGCATTTTCTACTTATCTTGATAGCATCGAAAATCCAAAATCCGAAAACGACTGGCTTTCTTATAACGAGGCAAATGTCTCTGCCTACGATGAGGATCCGAAATGTGGATTTATGTTCACGAACAATGGTTTTTATAATCTGTTTTGTGTTCTTTCTGATACTTACGATAAAAAGGGTTGGGCTATGAATAATCCGAAGTTACCGGTATTTTTTATCTCTGGGGAAGAAGATCCATGTATGACCAATAAGAAAGCATTTGAAGAAGCGGTCCGCACAATGCGTGAGGTTGGCTATAAGAATACGAAGGCGAAGATGTATCCTCATATGAGACATGAAATCTTAAATGAAGATGATAAGAAGAAAGTTTATCATGATGTGATCAAGATTTTGAAACGATTTGAAAATGATAATAAAATGGATTGACAAGGGAAGGAAAGGAGTATTTGCTGGAGCATTTTCTTATCTCTTTAGAAGGTGTGGATGTTATGATAGGGTATCGTGCAGATGATAGTTATTTCTCCTTTGCACAGGATTTTTTGAATGGTGCGATTTCCTATCGACAGTTGTGCAATGCTATGGGACTTGGCAATCTTGGGGAACAGTATGTGCTTCTTAGCAAGAAGGCTTTTTCACAGATTCATTTTCTTAAGGCTGTGGAAGTGGAAGCAGATGTGTGGTTCCCGAAACGTAATATTCGTGACCGTAGAGCAAGAAAGCAGTATTTTGATGTAGAGAGAAATAGAAGACAGAAAGGGGATATCTATATCACCCACATTCTGAATGAGGAGATGAAGGAAGATGATCCACGCTTATGATGAACTTTATGTGGAGTGTGCCAGACGTGTAATGGCGTGTATGCTTGATTTTGCAGTACATGATTTGGGATATAATCTAAACCAGTTTTATGATATGTTTCTGGAAACAGGATATGGCAGGCGTTTTGGGGAAGGAGATCCATCCATTGTGGCTGGAAAGTCTGGAATTGAACTGACTTATGATGTGATTTTTCAATATAAGGGAATATGGGTAGATCAAAAACCTGAATTTGTCATGGAACGAAGACCAGAATACTGGGTTGGATGGGCACTGGCCTATTATCAGTGGGAATCAGGTATTAGTTTTGAGCAGATTCAGCAATATGTGGATATTGAAGATATTTTAGATTTATATTCGATTTTTCATGAGATGGATATTCGTCATTTTGTAGAAGAGATGAATCGAAGGATTCGATTGAAAAAATATGCCACTAATCTGAAACAGAAGAGAATTCTTGTGGGACTTAGTCAAAAAGAATTGTCGGAGTTTTCCGGAGTACCACTTCGTACCTTACAACAATATGAGCAGAGACAGAAGGATATCAACAAAGCACAGGTAGGATATTTGATTTCGCTGGCACAAGTATTGTGCTGTAAAATTACCGATTTGACAGAATGACAAAAATCTGCTAGAATTCACCGGACTCGAAAACTTAGCAAAGTTGAAGGAGGTTTTATTATGAATATTGTAGTGGACAAATTATTAAAATCAGATCCAGCTTATATATATGCACCAGTTGATGGTAAAGTGACTGCTTTAGAAGATTTTGCAGATCCGTTGTTTGCAGAAGGCGTATTAGGTCCTGGGATTGTGATTGAACCAGAGGAAGGTATGATTTATGCACCTTTCATGGGTGAGGTGACTTCTGTATCTGAATCGAAGAATGCAATTGGATTAAAGTGCTTTACTGGAGTGGAAGTATTGATTCATATTGGTGTCGATACCGTTCGCATGAAAGGTGAAGGCTTTCAGGTAATTGCAGAAAAAGGAAAGAAGATTCGTACAGGAGACGTATTGATCAGCTTTGATCCAGAAGCAATTTCAGCGGCAGCATTGGTCAACAGTATTGTTATGGTTGTTCCAAACGCTGCAAAGTTTGATGGAATTGTGATGGTAAGCCAGTTAGGCGAGAATGTGAAACACGGAGAACGTCTGATGAAGATTCCTTCTTTGGATAAATAGTGTAGAGAGGATCTAGTTAATGAATTAGATGAATTAAATAAACTAAATGATAAATAAGGCTGTTGCAGTTTGCGGATGTAGAGCATCTTTTGCTGTGACAGTCTTTTTTAGTGGTTATGAATTCTCTATGAATTGTTTATGATTGGCCGGCTCGTCCTTTTGATCTGACATTTTACCTCTTATTTTATCTCTTATTTTATCGGAGTAGATAAAAGTGTAAATACTCCTCTTTCTTATGAAATTTTTTGAAAAGAGTATATACTTCTTGCTCAAGTTCCTCTTTCACGCTTTAAAATCTAAAAAAGAGTATAGAAAACTTATCAAATTTCGTTATCAACTTGCTTTTTGACGTATTTCCACTGAAACGATCGTTGATTTAAGGCGAAAAGGTACCTCATTAAGCAAGTCGATTTGTCGAAAGAGGTACTCAGTCAAAAAAGTACTACTCATATGGTTGTGGAAGTGCAGAAAAGAGGTATGCGTACGAAAAATATATACTCAAATCAATTATTACAAGCTTATAAGAGCAGCTGCCCGGCAACTACCCGACGTAAAAACGATAAGCGCCACAAGAATAATTTCGCAGAGACGCCACCAATCCAGATTTTCGAAATAATATAGATTTTTATAAAATTTTTAGCACTCTGTGCTTGACAGTGCTAAAGGCAAGTGTTATATTACGAATAGAACAACAAACACAAGGAGGTGTATCGTTTATGAATATCAATAAGTTTACAGCAAAATCCATGGAAACCATTCAGAATTGTGAAAAGCTTGCATACGAATATGGCAACCAGGAAATTAAGCAGGAACATTTTTTATATAGCATTTTAACAATCGAAGAAAGCCTGATCTTAAAGCTCATCGACAAGATGGGAATCAATAAGGAAGCATTCTTACAGAGTGCGCAGGCGAAGGTGCAGAGACTTCCTAAGGTATCTGGCGGCCAGGTTTATATTGGCAATGATTTGAATAAGGTGTTAATCAGTGCCGAAGATGAGATGAAAGCCATGAAAGATGAGTATGTATCTGTAGAACATCTCTTCTTAAGCCTGATTAAGAATGCAAGCAAGGATATGCAGATTTTCTTACAGGGATATGGCATTTCCAGAGAACGCTTTTTAACGGCGCTTGCAGAGGTTCGTGGTAACCAGAAGGTGACAAGCGATCATCCGGAAGCAACTTATGAAACCTTAGAAAAGTATGGATATGATTTAGTAGAACGTGCTCGTGCACAGAAGCTTGATCCGGTTATTGGCCGTGATCAGGAAATTAGAAATGTTATCCGAATCTTATCCCGTAAGACAAAGAACAATCCAGTTCTCATCGGGGAACCTGGGGTTGGTAAGACTGCAGTAGTAGAAGGACTTGCTCAGCGAATCGTTCGTGGGGATGTGCCGGAACAGTTAAAAGATAAGAAGATTTTTGCACTGGATATGGGATCTTTGGTTGCAGGTGCAAAGTATCGTGGTGAATTTGAAGAACGATTAAAAGCAGTATTAGAAGAAGTAAAGAAAAGCGATGGACAGATTATCCTGTTTATCGATGAATTACATATGATTGTCGGAGCTGGCAAGACAGAAGGTTCCATGGATGCAGGCAATATGCT
>JAZUED010000266.1:0-2133 GCA_045640005.1 Candidatus Fimousia sp. | reverse complement strand
TCTTACCTGGATTGCCTTCCAGCTTCTTAACCGCTGTAGGCTTCTGCTTTCTTCCTGCCATCGAAATTCCCTCTTCCTTAAATTTAGGCATTATAAAAGCGCGTACATCAACTGCAAGCGCATTTTAAATTTCTTTATGATATTACTTCAACAAATCCAGCAATGTGTATTCACCTTTTTGTACTTTCGACATCTCATGATATTTCTTTATTGCTGCCACAAGAACTGTTGGATCACTAAAATACCCCTTAACAAAATCATACGATTTTACTTCTGCCATTTTCAGGTCTTCTTTACAGAAACTACTTGGCTTCTTTCCGGATTTTTTGAATTCTTTGTACTTATCTTCATTAAAAATTATTAGCATCTCAATTTCTGGTGCCGTAATTACATTTATGACATCGACCTTACCGGCATAGGCTTTACTTAACTTGAAGTTTTCGCGTCTTGAATCAAGAATCCTTATTACAGAAATTTTATCCACAAATCCTTTTCTCAAGTACTTTTCTTCAAATTTCTTGCCTTCTCTGCAGCGAATTATCTCTTCCTCAATCATTTCTTCTCTGGAAAAGATTAGTAGGTTATGATCCAGAAGGATATCCATGATTGCATTTTCAGCTGATCCTTCACAGATACACGCCTTATATCTAGCTAATTCCATAGACACCTCCTAAACAAGAGCTGCAGCGATACTTTTCTTTAGCTGCATGTATGCCTCGTATGTTGGAGTTGTGCCTTCAAGGAATCCACTTTGATATGCATCACTCTTCTTAATATCATTTCTTTTCAATATATTTGACAAGTTTTCAACTGTAATACCATTCCGATTTCTGGTAATGAATATACTGTCGTTTCGATCATACTCATCCAACAGTTCTGGATAATGTGTTGAAAAAATAAGTGTTCCACCATTCTTATTCAACTTACTGTCCATAAAGAAACGCATCAAAGTTGTAACAATTTCTTTATTGAAGTGATTCTCCACTTCATCCACTACAATATATCCACCACTTTTCAGTACTTCCTGTGCCAAAGTGAAAGTTATCATACCTTTAATCGTACCTGAAGAAAGATAATTGCCCAATTCTACCGGATTATTAAGAATGATTTCCTCTTTCCCCTTGAACTTTAAATGGATAATCTGCTTCTTATCTTTTTCATCAAAATGCAAGCTTTCAATTGTCGGATCAAGGAATGTAATGACCTCTGCTGGAATATCTTCAGAAAACGGCAGAACATTTACATTTGTAAATTTAAGAAGATTAACAATTCGAATATGCTCTTTCGTTTTCTTGTTTCGAGCAATCATTATACTTACATCATCAGACAAAAACTCTTCCTGACTGCTTCTAATGATTACCGGCTCTCTTCCATCGAAATCCAGCATAGTTTTACGGGTCGTTACCTCATCAGTACTCTTAGTCCATAGAGATTCTGAAACAATTCTATAGATTACGCCTTCCGATTTGCTCTTTCTTGCAGTAATAATTGTCTCCAATCTGCAAACCTCTTTTGTCTTTCTGGAATAGAAATATGAGTTTAACTTAACCTCTTCCCCATCACCCAGAATGTCTCTGGTCTCTATATGATTGATTGGTTCATTATTTAGCAGTTCCAAAACAAGTAAAATAACCTTCAATACAGAAGTCTTTCCTGAAGCATTAATTCCAATAAAACCATTTGCCGAGTTCAAATATATATTTGAAAATAATGAGGACAATATATTTTTATGTTCTTCTGCCACTCTCTGCTGTGCATAAAAGTTCAAATCCAATTTTTCTTTAAAAAGCGGCAACCCTTCCGCTGTAATACGAAGAAGTTTCATAACTACCTCCAAATTTATTTACGTGTTTTACGTTTTTAATTTCTGTTTAGAAGTAGTATATCACCGATTTCAAAAATTATCAACGGTTTTTACGTTTTTAATTTTAAGATGTGTTTTATACCCCCGCCTTCAATTTCGCGATTTTACACACAAGACCCACCCGCCGTTCTTGTAGTGATAGGTCTGTAGAGATTTGCACACCCTCTACCGGTCATGCCAGCGATCCCCACGCTTCGCATGTATCTGTGAATGACACGACTTGCACAACGCAATCAGATTGCTCCGATCATGCGTGCCACCTTCACTCA
>JAZUED010000265.1:0-3031 GCA_045640005.1 Candidatus Fimousia sp. | reverse complement strand
CTAAATCATTAATTTTTTGAATAAAAAAAAGAGGCTGCATAAAACAACCTCTTTCAATTAAACAAAATTCAAATATTCAATTACAGCACTCGTCTTACAGTAATGATTTTCTTGTAATGAACGCTGTTATAAGTGATGCCCCACTTCTTACCTAAAGCGGATAATAACTGGCCACCACCTGCGTAGATTCCTACGTGACCACTGTAACATACAATGTCACCAGGTCTCATCTCGGAAACGCTTACTCTTCTACCTACACCACGCATTGCACTGGAGCTATGTGGAAGGGAAATACCGAAATGTCTGAATACAGACATTACGAAGCCGGAACAGTCAGTACCATTTGTTAAGCTGCTGCCACCCCATCTGTATGGATTTCCAACGAACTGAGAAGCATATCCTAATACGCTGCCACCACTATTGGAGCTTGATGAACTTCCAGAACCAGAGCCACCTGAAGACTTATTAAGCTGAGCCATAGTTTTTGCAACACCGAACTGGTAATCAATTGTTACATAGTCAGCGCTTACATAACCAATGCCATCTTTTGTCTTAATCTTTGTCCAATCTTCATTCTTTAAGCTCTTTACTTTGTAAGCTTTTTCTCCATCTACTAAAGTAAGGATGCCAGAATCCTTAGATGCTTTTTCTCTTACTCGTAAAGTTTCTGTCTGGATTGTTGCATACTTGGATAAATTCTTTTCTGCATATTCTTTGATGTCATTGTCAAATACTAAGTAGTCGTTGCTAACATAACCTTTTACGGCACCGGAACGAACCTTAGACCATTCATCCCCCTTTTTGATAACCTTCATCATGTTACCTTTTTTGAGTCTTCCTTTGATGGAAGCATCACTTTCTGGGGCTCTACGAATGTTAAGAGCTTCTCCTTTTTTAATATTAGCTACTGCTAAACCTGTATAATCTTTTTCTTCGTCTTTGTCATCTTTGTCTGTTGCTTTTTCTTTTGCAGCTTCAGAATCTTTCTTTTTATCTTCTTTTTGATCTGCAGTTACTGTTGTTTTCGCATCTTCCTTTTTAGCTTCTGTCTTTTTGCTTGTAAAGAAAGAAAATGGTGATGCCATAACTGCAGTTTCTGATCCTGTTGTTAATAACATAGCAGCTAATGCCACTGTTGCAAAAGAAACTTTTAATCTTTTAATCATGTAAACCTCCTTAAAAGACCTCTATCTTTTTCAACAATATGTACTATAACCGATTAAAATCTAGATGTCAACAATATATTTCATTTTTTGTAATACTTTTGTAACATTTATAGATTAAGATAGTATTATCTATGGTTTTTTGCAAATATCAGGCATATACCAGACAAAAAGGAGACTAAAAGAATGAAAATCTATGTGATCCGACACGGAGAAACTGAATATAATAAAAAAGGCTGTTTACAGGGATGGCTTGACATCCCATTAAATGAAAACGGAGAAAAAACCGCCATTTTAACAGGAGAAGGCCTTAAAGACGTAGCATTTGACTATGTATTTACAAGTCCATTAAAAAGAGCATACAGAACTGCCGAGCTTGTTGTTGCAGGCGGCACCTCGAACCCACCGTTTATCTGCGATGACCGCTTAAGAGAAATTTCCTGGGGTGAATGGGAAGGTCTCGGATGTACTGATGAAAATATGGAGGTTAATCCAGAAATTTATTTTGATTTTTATCGCGATTGTTTTCACTTTTCCGGTGCGCCGGGCGGCGAAAGCATTGTCGACAATATTAACCGTATGGGCGACTTCTACCAAGACATTCTTGGTCGCAAAGAGCTTGCCGACAAAACCATCTTAGTTTCCACCCATGGCTGTGCCACAAGAGCACTTCTTCATCATGTTTATGAAGACAAGAGTGATTATTGGCATGGCTGCGTTCCAGCCAACTGCGTTGTCAATATCATTGAGGTAAAGGATGGAGTTGGCACTTTAGTCGGCGATGATATTCTTTATTATGATGAAAGTCTTGCTTATGATCCATATAAATTGAGATAATTGCAGTGGAGCTGACAAGGGAATGATTGAAAATTGTTCTTATAATCTTGTAAAAAATAGCGTATCCGCGAACACGGATACGCTATTTTTCTTTTAATCATTATCTAATTTCTGTCTGTCCTAAGAACCAAGGTAAGTAGTAACGAATTTCTACTCTCCACCATGGCCAGTCATGATCTACATCATAACCCCAACGGTCGATCCAGATATTGATGTCTTTTTCATTACAGGATTTTTCTAACATTGCTGCTGTACGAAGACCTTCTTCTTCCCAACGTCCCTGTCCAACACAGATAACATATTTACGCTCTTTGTAAATGTCGATGTATGGGTGGTCTGCTGGTAAGTATTCAAGAATCTGTACTGGATTGTTGTTAAATACTCTTTCATCGGAGTAACCATGCCAGAAGAAATCTGCATCATAGCATCCGGAACATCCAAGAAGACTGCCGAAAAGGTCTGGTCTACGGAATGCAACGATTGCTGCATGAGTTGCACCAAGGGAGAAACCGATGGAAATAGGAAGCTTGTCTGTGCCATTGATTTCACGGATTAATGGAAGTGCTTCTTCGATGATATAGTTGTAGTACTGTTCCTGAATCCAAGAGCGGTGTCCTGGATCACCATTGTCATCAGACCAGCTTTCTGTATCAACTGTGTCTACAGAGAATAACTGAACGTCACCATTTTCGATGAAATCGCCGATTGTATCCTGCATACCAAAGCTTTCCCAGTTATCGCACATACCATCCTGGCAAGGGAAAGCAATCAAAGGTCTTCCTGCATTGCCATAAGACAGAACATGCATGTCTCTGTTCAGATGAGAACTCCACTGTGTATGAAAATAACGATCCATAAACGAATCTCCTCCTCTTTTGTGCCAACGTAATTATTATAAGCATTTCTTTAGGAAAGACAATTTCATAGACTCTGTTCCTTCTGCTGCTTCTGCTGTTTTTCGAAACTACTTACATCTTCTGTATCCGTTCGTGTTCGAATTAAAAAAGCTCTTCCCTGAGGAAAAGCCTTTA
>JAZUED010000264.1:0-3245 GCA_045640005.1 Candidatus Fimousia sp. | reverse complement strand
GATGTCTTCTTTTACATTTGCAGTGGCAATTGGATATACACCGGAGGTTGGAATCATACATTCCATATAGTTGTCTGTAAATCCAAGGTTATCTAATAATGTAAGTAATACGTCTGCAGGGTTACCATTGCCTTTGCCGTTATTTGCTTTATCAAGCTCGTTAATGATAAATACGAGATTGGATTCGCCTGCCATGTTAAATGCTTCCATAATGATTCCAGGTTTTGCATTGGAATAGATTCTTGAAGAACCGGTAAGCTGTTCTGGATCGTTGATGGAACTCATATCAAGTGTTGTCCATGGTAATTTTAAGATTTTTGCTACTGCATAAGCAATCTGTGATTTACCGGTACCAGCAGGGCCGATTAATAAAATACCATATGCTGGTAAAGTATGTGTACGGTTAATCTGGATGATGGTTTCGATGATACGCTGTTTTACGCGTTCCATACCGTATAATTCTTCATCTAAGATTTTTCTTGCTTCTACAGGATCAATGGATTCAAAATAGTTATTTTTCCACTGAATGTTCATCATAATGGAAAGTGCACGCTGTGCGTGACGACGTTCTGCAGCAGTTACTTCGTTAGATCTTGCAACCACTAAGTTTCTTCTAGCCCATTGCTGAATGTTTGCTGGAAGAGTTCTTCCTGCACAATTAATGAAGTCTGTGATAGAGGATAAGCTTGTAAGCTTCATGTCATCCCCTTCAAGATCATGTTCATCTAACTCCTCTTCAGACGGAGCATTTGACGCTAAGAGACGCTCGATCATGTACTGTAAGAATCCATCTTCGGCAGACATCTTCGTACCGCCGCCTAAGGATACTTCCTGAATACGGTAAACATGATATCCATCTTCTTTATTGACACCTGTAATCTTAACCGGGATATGGTTTTCACCCATCCAGGTAAGTAATGCAACAAATCTTGCATCAATCTTTAAAATATCGGCGCTTACCACACCATCTTCTAATTCAAATTCGAAGGATGTACGTTTTACTGGGTTTGTGAATTTACCATTAGAAGTTTTGTCCCACTTCTGGTCTTTGTTATCGATGACCATAACTGGTTTGTCTTCATTCATCTCATGTTCATTGGAATAAAAAATAGTATATGTACAAATCGGATCACGATTTTCATCCGGTTTTTTACTAAAATCAAATACTGGCATAATATTTTCTCCTCTTTTTTCTTTGCCGTATTATTATAACAATGTTAGTTATAGTAAGCAATATAATTTTTCTCTTTCATTATGAAGCATTTTCATGTAAAATAATTTTGTATGCGAATCATTATGTTCGTAACAACAAATATTATAGACAGAAAAGAGGAATGATTATGGCACAGTTATGGGGTGGACGTTTCACAAAGGAAACCGATAAACTGGTTTACAATTTCAATGCGTCCATTAGTTTTGATAAAAAATTCTACAAAGAAGACATGGAAGGCAGCATGGCTCACGTTAAGATGCTTGCAGCTACAGGTATTTTAACTGAAGAGGAAAGAGATACAATTTTAGGTGGCTTAGAATCTATTTTAGCGGATGTAGAATCCGGCGCGCTTGAAATTACAAATGAATACGAAGACATTCACAGCTTTGTGGAAGCTGTATTAACAGACAGAGTTGGTGAAGCAGGTAAAAAGCTTCACACAGGAAGAAGCCGTAACGATCAGGTTGCATTAGACATGAAGCTTTATGTTCGTGACGAAATCGATGAAATCCAGGATCTCGTATTTGCTTTACTTAAAGCACTTCATAAGATCATGAAGGAAAACATCGACACATACATGCCTGGATTTACACATTTACAGAAGGCTCAGCCTGTTACCGTTGCTCATCATGTTGGTGCTTACATGGAGATGTTTAAACGTGATTACGACCGTTTAAATGATATTTACGACAGAATGAACTTCTGCCCACTTGGTTCTGGTGCATTAGCAGGAACTACTTATCCATTAGACCGTGAAATGACTGCTGAGTTACTTGAATTCTACGGTCCTACATTAAACAGTATGGACTCTGTTGCAGACCGTGATTACATTATCGAATTATTATCCGCATTATCTACAATCATGATGCATTTAAGCCGTTTCTCTGAAGAAATCATCATCTGGAACTCTAACGAATATCAGTTTGTTGAAATCGATGATGCTTATTCCACAGGCTCTTCCATCATGCCACAGAAGAAAAACCCAGATATCGCTGAATTAGTTCGTGGTAAGACAGGCCGTGTCTATGCAGCACTTACGAACATCTTAGTAGCTATGAAAGGTATCCCTCTTGCTTACAACAAAGACATGCAGGAAGATAAAGAATTCACATTTGATGCAATCGATACCGTAAAAGGCTGCCTTGCATTATTTACAGGTATGGTTTCCACAATGTCCTTTAGAAAAGACCGCATGGAAGCTTCCGCTAAGGGTGGCTTTACAAATGCTACCGATGCAGCTGACTATCTTGTAAATCATGGTGTACCTTTCCGTGATGCTCATGGTATCGTAGGTCAGTTAGTATTATTCTGTATTGAAAAGGGTATTGCTCTTGATGATATGAGCTTAGAAGAATTCAAGGCAATCAGCCCTGTATTTGAAGAAGATATCTATGAAGCAATCAGCTTAGAAACATGCGTAAGCAAACGTAATACAATCGGTGCTCCTGGCCAGGAGGCAATGAAGAAGGTTATCGAAATCAACGAAAACTTCATTAACACCGTTGAAAATGTAGAATTTGTGCTTGAATAAACCAGTATTATTCAACTCATTTAAAACTTTATTAAAATTTTGCAAATTTAAAACCCCGGAATCATTCATTTGATCCCGGGGTTTTCTTTTGCTTTGAACGATTATTTAATTATTCTTAGCTATTGATCATATGTACATCAATCTGATTATATGGAATGTTGATTCCTTCTTTATCAAAAGCTAATTTTACTTTTTCATTCATATCCCATCTTGCTGGGTGATAACTATCAGTTGGAACCCAGACACGAAGTCCTAAATTGATGCTGCTTTCGCCGAGTTCATCAACAAATACAACAATTTCATCTGTTCTTCTTGCATATTCACTGTTTATAGCAGTATTTTTTAATACTTCTTTTGCTTTTAAGATATCATCTTCGTATCCAATGCCTACACGCATATCAAGAAGACGTTCTTCCTGATGAGTAACATTTGTCAAGGAATTGCTTGTAATAACGCCATTTGGTACAACGATTACTTTATTATCTACTGTCTTGATTCTTG
>JAZUED010000263.1:0-3297 GCA_045640005.1 Candidatus Fimousia sp. | reverse complement strand
ACTGCGGGGTGCTGCAGATGCAGGATGTATATAATTTAAAAAAACACATGGATCGATGCTCAGGCATGAGCTTCGGAAGGGATATCTGTAAGCGATTAATCCCAGATAGAGATTACGGGTACCGTGTTAGTAAGGTGAGCGATACTGAACTTGCGGTGGAGATCTGTACACCGATGATGGAATTTCGTCGTGGATTTGTAGACCGCTATGTGGGGGCAAGTTGGAATAGCCTACTCAAAGTCATTTACCATGCCGATGATTCCAAAAAAGTGGAAGATATCTATAACAACAGCTCATATAATTATGATCTTTGGTTATCCTTGATTCGAAATGGCAAAATGCATCGCATTCAAACCCAGAGAACCGTAGACGTGATTCGTGAAGTATTTCCTAATGTGATCGACATTTACTCCCTCCAGATGTTCGATTTTATCTACCGTCACAAAGGCTATCAGCGCAAGGTGAAAATCCGCGAGGACGTTAAGGAAAAACTGTTAAAACCAATGAGAGATGATACCGACGTCAAGCTCTTTCGTGTAGATATGGGAAATGGCGAAGACCAGCTTATTCTCCGAACACAGTGCGATATCAATGGGGAATGTATTGTTATTCTGTTTTGCGGTGATGATGTGGTGACGAATCAGACGACAAATCTTGATAAGCAGTCTTTGATGAATGCTTTATGCAAGGAATTTACTAGAACCGATATTAATACTAATCTTTTAAGAAAATTTGCCCAGCGTTATCCCGAATCTGGAATTAAGTATTTCATTGATGAGAAGCATTTAGCTCCAAACTGCTTTTTTGTCCCTCTTTTAGCAGCAAACTATCATGTGGGTCTTGAGATGTTGTGCAAGATAGGGCTTACTTATTTTGCCAGTCATCATGAATTTGGATACTTTATGAAGACGGATCCCAATGTATATACCAATGTAAAGCAGTTATTTAAACTGCCAGTGAAGGTGCTTAAACAGATGGATACGATTGGATGGAAATCTCGTAATTCTTATGCGCGTATGATGGATCAGATTCGAGCGGCAATTAACGCTTACAAAAGAAATCCGGCATTTTTACAGGAAAATCTTTGTGAACATCAGATGGATTTGATTTGGAGATGCTTTAGTGCAGACATATTGTATAACGACTTGAGCGATGGACAGTGGCTTCGTATTTTACGATACGTGTCGAATTTAGATGAGGATGATTATACTCTGTATCGAGATTATCTGTCCATGAGCAGAGAGATGGGAGAATTTCTGGAAGGGCTGAACCCGAAATATGTGAAAGCTGCTCATGATAAAGCAGTGGAAGTTTTTAATGATAGACGTAATTATTATATGAAAAAGCGTTTTCGTGAAGCGGTGAGTAAGGAAGCCTATACCAGATTGGCTAATGAAGGAAAGGATTATCAGATTTGCTGTCCGAAATGTGCGGATGACCTTTATGCGGAAGGAAAGGCTATGCGCAATTGTGTGGCAACCTATAAGGAAGCTGTGGCACGTGGAAGAAGCAAAATCTATTTCTTACGAAAGAACGAAGAACCCGACAAATCCTTCGGAACCATTGAAGTAAGTGGCAGACGTCTCATTCAGGCAAAAGCATTCGCCAACAAGAAGCTGCCAGAACATGCTAGACGCTACATTCGTTCCTGGTGCAAAGAGTACGGTATCCGAATTGATACCAGAGATGTATAGAATTGAGAGAGATGAAGGCAGTCTCTCGCCAATATCATTATTTAGGTGATGGAATTGGCGAGGGGCTGCCTTTTTGATGCTAAAATACATGAAGACAGTGTCGTGGTTGCACGAGGAGGGCGAAAGGGGGGCGAAAGACACATTATGGGTGAGATAGAATAACACTTTTTGAGGTTTTGATGAAATTAGTATTGTAGGCTTCTGTAGACATATCACTTTTTATGGAAATAAGAAAAAAGAATTATGCGAAATTTGATATTGCTTAAATATAAAGCAATATCCTTATAAATGCATTGACGAACTTCCACTAGAGTAGCACAATCTCTTAAAATGCGAGAAAAAGTGACATAATTTCACTGGGAAAAACAAAATCACATAGAACATTTCGTAGTAAATAAGAAAAAAGTTCTATGTGTTTTTAAGAGGCTGCACTTAATTAGTAGATATGAAAAAAAGTTCTATAAGGGAGGGCGCAAAAGGGTCTGTAGAAAAAGATTTATTAAAGAAACGCCACAAATGATGACATCAAAGCCTCGATGTATAAAGGGCACCCGCGAAGAATTACGAAAACTCTAATTTCCACGTAGGTCCAAAACAGGCAGAAACACGATAAATACTCGTAATAAAGTCTAGTCTTTTGTGATACAATAAGTCTAGAAAGGAAATTATAAAAAGATACGAGGAGAAAATAATCATGAAACGTTTATTTAGTGATTTGAATATGACTTGGTTAAAAGTCATTCTATTTGCAATCGTTGCTGGCGTTTATACAGGCGCCGTGATGCTGATTCCATTCTTGAAAGATACCTCTTTTCAGGATATTGGAATTTCTTATGAATGGTGGATTATCTTTGCGGTAATCATCGTCGTAAACTGCAAAAAATGTTGGGAAGCAATGTTAAAGTGTTTTGTCTTCTTTTTGATCAGCCAGCCGCTGATATATGCAGTTGAAGTTATTTCCGGACATCTAGCTTTTAATCTGGCATGCAATTATTACTTGCATATCTGGCTTCCAATGACCTTACTTACACTTCCGGGCGGACTGATCGCATATTTTTGCAATAAACAAAACATCTTAGGTGGAATCATTCTTGGCATTGCAAATGCGATGGAACTGGTGTTGGCAATGAGTTATTTCGGAATGGCGATCAATCATTTTCCAAATCACTTGCTGAGTGGAGTGGTTTGCATCGCATCCATCTTCGTAATGACCTTGTCTATTTTGAAAGAGATAAAATATCGCGTGGTAGCATTTATGGTTCCGGTTGTGTTAGGCGGAGTATTATTGGTATTATTGCGAATGACAGGGCGAGTGTTGTTTTAGGTTTAGGAGGAATTAATTATGAAAATGTCTGTAATCTATCATTCCGTTACTGGAAATACAAAAAATATGGGTGAGAAAATTGCTGAGGGGATGAATTCGATTCCTGGCGTGGAAGCAAAAGCTTTCAGTATCGACAATCTTGATGAAGAATTTGTAAAGGAATCGAGATGTGTTGTATTTGGATCTCCAATCTATATGGCACATATTACTGGTCAAATGATGAACTTTATGATTCAGAAGGCTGGTTCGCTTCAGCTTGCGGGAAAACTTTGTGGCGCT
>JAZUED010000262.1:0-4195 GCA_045640005.1 Candidatus Fimousia sp. | reverse complement strand
CAGCTCTGTCCGAAAGGACATGGCTTTTTTTTCGTCATGGGATGATACAGTATATAATCTGTCGCAGAAAGAAATCTGTGTCAATTTTAAAAGATTCATAAAAGAAAAAACAGGAACAAGCTACCCCAATACTTGTTCCTGTTTTTGAAACGTACGATATATTCGATTTATTATCTAAATATTATTGAAAGAGAGAATTTTGTTTAAATTTGCCTTTCCATTTTTGAAGGCGAGCCCTACAAGTGCACAAAGGATGAAGGAAATAATCATAATCACGACGCCGGCAATGCCTAGGACCAAGAATAGCTTGCCGGTATGAAACATGAAGGACCAATAAGCGAGTATCAAACCGAGAGAGGACGCTATCACTAAGATGCTCATCCAGGTCTTCAAGTTTTTTAACATCTTTGACTGATATTCGATTTCTTTTAAGAGAATTTCCTTTGATTGCATTGTAAGCCCTGCCTTTCGTAAATGGTAGTATGTTTTATGTGTAAATGAAATTTTTAAAAATGAAATTGCGCTAAAAATTTTAAGCAATGTATGCTTTTGTTTTATGTAATAACAATAAATAATAATTATCAGTAGAAATTAGTAGTTTAATCCTGGATTGAAGAATCCAATTAATACACCAACGAATGCTACTGCAACTAAGATTAACATTGTGATAACTGGAGAAAGTTTTTTCTTAGCCATTAACCACCAGCAGAAAACTACTACAGCTGCTGTTAATAAACCAGGATATACAGCATCGATCTGATTCTGGAGATTTAAGAATTCTTCTCCAGCTGCATTTGTCATTGTTACAGCAGTTTTAACAGATACCCAAGTAGCAGCTACAGAACCTACTACCATAGTACCAAGTGTTGTGATTGCTTCACGGATTGCAGTTGCCTGATCGCCAACTAATACGTCTACAGCTTTACCACCTAATTCATAACCTTTGATGTATAAGAATTTCATACCTACAGTTACGATTAAGTTCCAAGCGATGATGTAGAATAAAGGACCAACGATAGATCCGCCAGAGGATAAACCTAAAGCGATACCTAATAATACAGGAATTAATGTACCTACTAATAAGGAGTCACCAATACCAGCAATTGGACCCATTAAACCAGCACGAAGACCGTTGATTGTTTCAGCATCAACATCTTCATTACCATTTGCACGAGCTTCTTCAAGACCAGCTGTGATACCAACGATTACGGAACCAACCTGAGGTTCTGTGTTGAAGAATGCTGTGTAAGTCTGCATAGCTTCCATCTGTTCTTCTTTTGTTTCGTATAATTCTTCTACGAGTGGAAGCATTGCACAAAGGTAACCAAATGTCTGCATGTGTTCCTGAGAGAAACATGTCAGATGTCCCATATACCAGTTTCTAAATGATTTATTTAACGCTTTTTTGGAAAGCTTCTTTTCTGCCATATTAGATTTCCTCCTCGTCATCATCGTCATCAAAGTCAGTAGAAGCGCCATTTGCAGCAGCTAATTTAGCTTTGATGCCAGCCATTTTAAGTTCGTACTGAAGAATAGCGAACATACCAGCGATTACTGTTACAGATACTAAGTTCATTCCTAAGCTTGCTGCAAGTGTAAAACCGAAGAAGAATGGGATGAAATCTGTAAACTTTGTTACTACCTGTTTTAAAAGAATTGCAATACCTACACAAGGAAGTAAAGAACCAACAGTGAATAATGTCATCATTGGGATACCATCCATAGGTAATGTTGTTTTGATCATTTCTACTACAGGTACACCTAATTTACACATAGCGATTGTTGGGATGAAAGAACATACAAAGTGGGAAATCCATGGTAAGCCCATATCAACTAAGTATAATTTCTTGAAATCACCCTTTTCTACAGCTGTCCAACCGATGTGCTGCCAGATTAAGTTCATAGTAGCTGTTCCGTAGAATAATACAGTACCGATTGTACCTACCATTGCACCGAAGGATGTTGCTAAGGAAACACCCTGGGAAGAAGCAGGATCTAAGCCATAAGAGTTAAGTGCTAACATAGCTAAAGGAATACCGATGTAAGATACAGCACGAACGTCGGCAGAAACAGTTCCACCTGGTGTTACTAATGCGATATATACTACCTGCATAGCTGCACCGACCATGATACCTGTCTGAACATCGCCTAAAACGATACCACAGATAAGACCTGCTACTAATGGTCTACCTAATGTATAGTTACCAATGGAACTTGAACCCATACCTGGCATAGAAGCGAGGCAGGCGAAGATTCCTAAAATAATTGCCTGAATCCAACTGATTGTCATAATTTTTTATCTCCTCTCAAAGTTTTATTTAAATCCAAACTGACCTCTGAATTTGTCCCATGTACCGATGGAAGCTTCTTTAACTAAAGCGAATTCGATTTCATAACCAGCTTTGGAGATTGCTTCTAAAGCTTCAGCTTCTTCCTGAGTGATAGACTGGTTGTTACCAAGTTTTGTAGCACCTGGACGGTCGTTACAAGGACCAACGATTACTTTCTTAACATCACTTGGAACAAATCCATCATCAACTAAGATTTTTTTCATCTGGATTGGATCTTTTGTGATTAAGAAATACTGATCTTTAGAAGATAAAACTTTTGCATTTTTTGCTTTCCAAGCTTCATAAGTCCAAACGAAAGTTTTCTTTGTACTTGCGCTCTTGTAAGCCATTTTTAAAGTTTTGTTTGCTGCTGCACGGTCATTAACTGCGATTAAACCATCACATGGATATTCTAAAGACCATCTAGTTACTGTCTGGCCGTGAATCATACGGTCATCAATTCTTAAAAATGATACTGACATTGTAATTCCTCCTCTGTTTAAATGTCGTCGTCTTCGTCTTCAGCGTCATCAGATGCTAAAGGGAAATCTTTGATTGCATTTTTAGCTTCTGTCATAAGACATTCTGTTAATTCACTTAATTCACTCATATCTTTCATCATGACAGCTGTTAATGTCATACCTAAGTTCATACCACCGATGCAGATTGTGTTTGCAGCAAATCCTTTTTCAGTGATAATGGATGCAGCGTTAGTCATTGGAGATCCGCCAAGAATATCACCAAGAATGATTACTTCATCTCCATCTGTAAGAACTTCTGTAGCTGCAGTTACTTTTTCAGCAAATGCATCTGCACTCATTCCGTCTTCTAAACATACGCTTAATACATCATCTCTTTTGCCACCTGCGAGCATTTCTAATACACTCTGCATTCCGTATGCGAATGTACCGTGGCTTACTAAAAGTACATATTTCATATCATAATCCTCCTTTCTTACTTTTTTTATTGATACAAGATTAACAATTTAAAGAAAAAACCACATCTGAAAAATGTCAGAAGTATGTATAGAGATTTGTCATGAGTTTGTATTACAAATGTGATTTTTGATGGATGTAAGATGTGACAAATGTAATATTCACAAGATATTAGAAAACTGATAAGATAAATTTGGAAACGTATATAAAATAAAGAAGAGAGGGTTCTATTTCATTACAAGGAGGAACCTAATGAAAACATTTAACAAACAAGCAAACTATAAAGCCATCTTTAGTGATATTGATGGGACACTTCTAAATACCAATCACAAAATTTCACCTGACACAAGATTAACGATTCAAAATGTTATGGAACAGGGAGTACCATTTGTTTTAGTTTCTGCCAGAATGCCGAAAGGAATGGACTATTTCAGGGATGAACTTGGCAAAAAACAGCCGATGATCTGCTATAGTGGAGCGTTAGTTTTAGATGAAGAGGAACAGCCACTCTACAGTGCTGCAATTCCAGAATCAAATGTTATAGCTATTTACCTTATGATAAAGAGAATATGTCCGGATGTGTCAGTCAATATCTATGGCGAGAATCACTGGTACATCGAACATGAGGAAGATTTGTGGGCTAAACAGGAGATGGATATCACAGGGATTCAGGCAGAGGTTGTAAATTTCGCACATCAAGAAATCTGGAAGTGCGTACATAAAGTCTTATGTATGGGTAATCCTGATGAAATTAACTACCTTGAAAAAGAAATCCAAGAGCATTTTCCGGAAATGAATGCTTACCGTTCCAAAGATACCTATTTAGAGATTATGAGCAAGGAAGCGTCAAAATCCAGAGCCATTGATATATTGGGAGAATATTTTGGTGTGAAGACAGATGAGATGCTTTCCTTTGGAGACGGATTTAAT
>JAZUED010000261.1:0-1760 GCA_045640005.1 Candidatus Fimousia sp. | reverse complement strand
GGAATACGAAGAAGGCGATATCGTTAAATTCGATTTTTCCGTAGTCCAGAATAATATGTATCAAATGAACTTCAATGAGGAGGGATTTACGGTTTATACATTTACTCCTGGCTGGTTTAGCGAGATTGCAGTTGATTCTATGGTCATTCGCTGGAAGGCAGACCAGCTAAAGGACTGGTCTCCGGCTTGTCTGGTAGATAATGGTTATAACACATGGGAAACAAGTCTTGATGAAGGTGAAAAGTTTACTGTAACCCTGACCTACCCTAACGAAGCATTTGCCTTTGATCCAGAGGTCAGTGACCGATATGAAGAATCTGAATGGGACGATGAATGGGATGAATCCTGGGATGACGACTTCTGGGATGATGATGACGGTGCCGGATCTCTCGTTTTAGGAGGGGCTGTCTGGATCATTTTTATAGCGATTTCGATCATAGCTAGAGCTATGCAAAGCAATAATCAGTATGACCGTGGTGCTGGTTTTGGGGACCGCACAGAGACGAAGGTTACAAGAACAAAAATCACTTATCATACAAATTGTCCAAACTGCGGGGCACCTCGTGCGGAAGGTAAGGATGTGTGCGAATATTGTGGCACGAACCTGATCAAGAGTGAGGAAATTTTAAAAGAAGAGACACTTACGAAGGAAGAAAAGCAGAAATATACTGGAAACCGCGATTATGCATATGGTGGAATTCCAGATACATTTATTCGTGTTCACACCGTTCATGTGCCTGTGACCCATACGCATAGTTCTCATGGCACTCGTGGTGGAGGTTGTGCACATAGCTCTTGTGCTTGTGCCTGTGCATCCTGTGCCTGCGCATGTGCTTGTGCCTGTGCCGGAGGCGGAAGAGCGGGATGCTCCAATAAGGACTTTTATAAGAAAGCATTGAAACTTAAGATGTTGGAAAAGTTGAATCGTAAGTAGAATTTTGAGGTGATGGTTATGACACATATGGTACGAAAACATATCATATTTTCCGGGCGTGTGCAGGGCGTGGGATTTCGTGCAACTGCATTTATGCTGGCAAGACGACTTGGACTTACTGGCTGGGTTCGAAATACAGCAAGTGGTGATGTGGAGATGGAAGCCCAGGGCTTTTCAGAAAATATCGACCGTATGCTTGTAGAACTTAACAACGACCGCTATATCAGAATTACGGAAATCGATATGAAGGATATGAAGGTTGATCCCGATGAGATGGAATTCGGGTTCCGATTTTAGTTGGACGTCAGAAGGAGTCGGACAAGTATAATTAATAAATAATTAGAAAGGCACAGAGATGTTTTTTAAAAAGAAAAAGAAAATCGAAAAGAAAAATTAAAGGAGTCGCATAGAATGAAAGAATTAACTGTATATTTTGATTATATTTGCCCATATTGTTATCGTGGTGTGATGGATTTGATGGATCTTCTGCCACAGTTTCCTGATATTTCGGTGAATTGGGTACCGTGCGAAGCTCATCCAAGACCAGAGCGCATGAGCATTTACAGCGATACAGCAAGTCAGGCTATGTTGTCTGTACAGGCACAGGGCGGAGATGTGATGAAATTTCACAAACTGGTCTTCGAAGCTTACTTTACAAATCATCAGCGCATCGATGATCCGGTTCTGCTGACACGTCTTTCCGGCCAGTGTGGTGTGAACCGTGCCAAAGTACTGGTGGATTTATCTGATAACCGCTATGCTAAAGAAATTTTGGCTAACAATGAACTTGTGTGGGGAGAAAAAGCATTTTTTGCTGTACCAGATT
>JAZUED010000260.1:0-4192 GCA_045640005.1 Candidatus Fimousia sp. | reverse complement strand
CTCCTTGGCTCACAGAACGACATGGCTACGATCCGACTTGACTTCATGGCAACTTTTCGAATCAATTATGCATCTCAATGTTTAAAGCGATATCATGATCTTAATGTGGTTCTTCCAGTGGAAGATTCCATGATGATGGATGTGTTTGCTTCAAGCAGAGATTTAAAGAAAAAGAAATTTAAGACTTTATATCTGTTACATGGCTTTTCCGGCAATCAGAATGACTGGATGACAGGAACTCGTATCCAGGAATTAGCTGATTATTATGGCATTGCGGTTGTTATGCCAGCTGGTGATAACAGCTTTTATGTAGACGGACTAAGTGCAGGCACCAATTATGGTGAGATGATAGGAAAAGAAATTGTTGAATTTACACGCAGTGTATTTCCACTTTCTAGAAAACGTGAAGATACCTTTATTGGTGGGCTTTCCATGGGAGGCTTTGGAGCACTTCGCAATGGAACCTACTATTATAATACATTTTCTAAAATTGTATGCCTCTCAACAGCATTTGTTGTTGACGAAGTTGCAGATATGAAGGAAAATGAAGAAGGTGCTGTTGGTGATTATTATCTTTATCGACACATCTTCGGAGATTTATCGAAATTAAAAGGATCAAATAAAGATCCATTCTGGTGCGTCAAACGTGCCTTAAAGGCAAAGAAGATGCCCGAATTATACATAGCTATTGGTTCCGAAGATATGTTAATTGAAGCGAACCACAAAGCAAAAGAATTGTTAACACAGATGGGTGTCAACTTTCACTATCATGAAAATCCAGGCGTTCATAACTGGAATTTCTGGAGTACTGAAATTGAACCTGCAATCAAATGGTTATTAGATATGGAAGAAGAGGAGAAGAATTACTTATGTTAAAACGTTGGCAGAGACCAAGATTCATGCCGAACGTTCCCCTTTATCCAAACCAGCCGAAAGTAACTGCTTCCGAGGCACATTTAGTGCTTTCTAGAAGAGCTTCTCGTGAAGGTATGGTACTTTTAAAAAATGACAATCAGGTATTACCAATCAACACCCTTTCCAAACTTGCATTGTTTGGAAAGGGTATTTTTGATTTTGTCAAAGGCGGTGGCGGAAGTGGCGACGTTACGGTAGAACATGTTCGTAACTTATATGATGGATTCACGATGAGAGAACATCCAGTGGATCTTTTTGAACCACTCTGTGACTATTACAGAGACGAAGTAGAAAAACAGTATGCCGAAGGCGGAAAACCAGGTTTGCTAGTAGAGCCTGAGGTTCCGGAAGAACTTTTAGAAGCTGCAAAAGCCTATACAGACACAGCAATTATCACAATCAGTCGTTTCTCGGGTGAGAGCTGGGACCGAAAGGTTGTTTATTATGATCGCCAGGAACAAGGAGAAAAAATTCAGTCTGAGCTTAGCGAAAAGATATTTGGTGAAAGCGATTATTATCTCACTGCCAATGAAGAAAAGATGGTACGTCTTGTCAGTGAATCCTTTGAAAAGGTAATTGTTGTCTTAAATGTTGGCGGCGTAGTGGATACACAGTGGTTTGTGGATAATGACAAAATTTCTTCCGTTTTACTTTCCTGGCAGGGAGGTATGGAAGGCGGCCTTGCAACCGCTGATGTACTTTTGGGCGAAATCAGCCCATGTGGAAAGCTTGCAGATACATTTGCAAAAAGCTTAGAAGATTATCCTTCTACAGAAGGTTTCCACGAATCTCCAACTTATGTAAATTACAGCGAGGATATCTATGTTGGATATCGCTATTTTGAGACATTAGAAGGAAAAGCAGAACAAGTAAACTACCCATTCGGATACGGTCTTTCTTATACAACTTTTAATATAGAAGTAAAGGCGGCAAATGCTTCCGAAAACGGTATTTCTTTTGATGTGGAAGTGAAAAATACTGGAGTTGTGGCAGGAAAAGAAGTCATTCAGGTTTATGTAAAAGCACCTCAGGGCAAACTGAAAAAGTCTGCAAAATCTCTTGTGGCATTTGCAAAAACAAAAGAACTTGCGCCAGGCGAAACACAGGTGATTACTCTTTCCAACAGCCTTTATGACATGGCATCTTACGATGACCTTGGAAAAGTAGAAAAATCTGCTTATGTATTAGAAGCTGGTGCTTATGAATTCTATATTGGTAATAGTGTTCGTGATGCGAAAAAAGCGGATTATGAGTACAAAGTTGCAGAAGATACCGTGATTGAACAGCTTTCTGCTCGCTGTATTCCTCATGAGCTTCCAAGCCGTATGCTTTCTGATGGAAGCTTTGAAGAATTAGAACAGCTACCACCCGTTGATTATATGGAAAATGCGATTGGATGGTCTGAAGCTGCACTTGGGGCAAATGGCCCTGAGACCCGTGGACTTCCATGGCGTAATTTAGATCAGGAAAACACAAATATTTTGTTAGATGATGTGGCAGATGGAAAAGCCAATTTAGATGCTTTGATGGAACAGCTTTCTGATCTTGATCTTGCATATTTAGTAAGTGGTCAGCCAAACTTAGGTGTCGCAGATACCTTTGGATGGGGCAATAATGAAGCATTTGGCATTCCAAGCGTGATGACAGCGGATGGACCGGCAGGTCTTCGTATCCGTCCGGAACGTGGCGTGTATACAACTGCATGGCCAATTGCAACTCAGCTTGCATGCACCTGGGATCAGGATTTAATCCGCGAAGTTGGTGTGGCGGCTGCAGAAGAAGTAAAAGAAAACAATCTCTGTGTATGGCTTGCACCTGCAATGAATATTCACAGAAATCCACTTTGCGGACGTAACTTTGAATATTATTCCGAAGATCCATTCTTAACAGGAAAAATGGCAGCAGCAATCATTGGTGGAATCCAGTCTATGAAGGTTGGCGCAACTGTGAAGCATTTTTGCTGTAATAATAAGGAAACCAATCGTAGAAACAGTGATTCTCGTGTGTCTGAACGCGCACTTCGTGAAATCTACTTAAAAGGATTTGAAATTGCAGTTAAGGACGCAGATCCATGGGCATTGATGTCTTCCTACAACCTTGTAAATGGTTACCGTGCGTCTGAAAATCATGAACTCTTAGAAGATATTCTTCGTGGCGAATGGAACTTTAAGGGGGTAGTAACCTCTGACTGGTTTACTCTCGGTGAACATTACAAAGAAACACTTGCAGGTAATGACATTAAGATGGGCTGTGGATATCCGGAACGTCTTATGATGGCACTTGAAACTGGTGCAATTACGAGAAAAGATCTTTATCGTTGTGCTAAGCGAGTATTAGAGCTTATTTTAAAACTTGAAGCTTAAGTGAAAACAACGTTAAAGGAATACAATAATAAAACCGAAAAATCGGAGAGATAAAATGGAAAAGAAATTTATGGTTTCACAGGGGTATCTTCATATTCCTGTGAAGCCTGGTTATGACAAAAACGTATTTGAACTATATATAGAAGAAAATGATCAGGAAACGAAGATTATGGATTTTCGTATGCCTGTTGATATGGAAAGCTATGGGGACTACGGACAGGCATTTTTTGCAGAAATCCCTGTAAAAGAGCTTCTTGGCAAATGCATCGTCTTAAAAGGTGAGGCGCCGGAAAGCTTTTTTGAAGCACTTAAGATGAGTGATGATGTGGCTAGTACAGACAATAACCGACCTTCGATTCACTTTACTCCAAAAACAGGCTGGATGAATGATCCAAATGGTCTTGTTTATCAGGATGGCATCTATCATGGGTATTTTCAGTATAATCCATGGGATGTTAACTGGGACAATATGTCCTGGGGGCATGCTGTAAGTAAGGATTTACTTCACTGGGAGCAGTGCGATACTGCTATGTTCCCGGATGGTGATGGGACCATCTTTTCCGGAAGCGGAATTGTAAATGAACGTGGAATGATGGAGCTTCCTAAGGATGCCTTGATCTATTTTTATACTGCAGCGGGTAATACAAATGCCTGGTCTGCGGGAAAAGAATTTACACAAAAAATTGCGTATAGTACTGATGGGGGAAGAACCCTTCATAAGGTGGATGAGCCTGTCGTGGATACTATTTTTTATGATAATCGAGATCCGAAAGTGTTCTGGCATGAAGAAAGTCAGGCCTATATTATGGTGCTTTGGCTTCGTGGTGCACATTATGCAATCTTTAGATCGAATAATCTTACTGACTGGGTGGAAAGCCAGAGACTGGAATTTCCGGATACATGGGAATGTCCAG
>JAZUED010000259.1:0-5548 GCA_045640005.1 Candidatus Fimousia sp. | reverse complement strand
TATTACAAAATGAGTTTATGAATTCTGTGATACAATTCATGTCCTACAGAATAAGAAATCGAATTATGTAGGACAAACGCTCATTATATATTTATATTTTGTAATTAGAACAACACTTTGAAGCCTGCTACCTTGCTCTTCTGTCTGGCGGCCTTGTATTCGAACATTATGAGAAAATCTTAGTAATATAAAAAACATTCAGGATCTGAACCAAACTGTCTTTTATCCAGAAGAAATAAGAAAGGGCGTATGTCCGTCGACTGTAAACAACGTGGTTGTTTTACAGTCGACGGACATACGCCCTTGATTGTTTCTGCATATAAAAGACAGTTTGAATAAGGAAAGATCCGGAATGTTTTGTTATATTACTTGATTTTCTCGATAGAGAGGATACAAGACCGCCAGACAGAAGAGCAAGGCACCAGGCACCAGGCAACAAGCAGCAAGCCTGCAACCTACTCAATCCTTTCAATCCCATCAATATTCGGTTCACTGACCATACTATAATTCGTATGATAAATTACGAATCCTGGCTTTCCACCGGGTGTTTTCTTTAGGTGTTTTTTCTGGATATAGTCGATTTCGACTTTATTGGTATCCTTTCCTTTAGAATAGAATGCGGCTAATCGGCATGCTTCTTCATAGGTCTGATCCGGCATGATGCCGCCATCTGGATTTTTCACGATGACGTGAGAGCCGGCCATCTGTTTGGCATGGAACCACCAGTCATTGCCTGTCGCAACCTTAAAAGATAAATCCTCATTCTGGTAGTTGTTTTTGCCGACATACATGTGGTAACCGTCGGAACTGACAAAATGCATTGGCTTGGATTTAAACTTCGCCTTCTTCATGTTTCCTTTACGACGCTTGATATAGCCACAATCCATCATCTCTTCACGAATCTGAACCAAATCTTCCTCATCCAAAGCAATATTTAACGCATTGCTGATGGATTCAAGATGCTCGACATCCGCTTTTGTTTCTAAAGTAAGCTCAGATAACGCCTCAAATGTTCTCTTCATCTTGTTATATTTCGCAAAATATTTCTGAGAGTTTTCCTGCGCAGTCTTCTGAGGATCTAATGGAATGGTGATTTCTTCATTGGTGTAATAATTCAGGCAAGTCAGAGACTTATCGCCCTCGGAACAACCATAGCCATAAACATTGAGTAACTCACCATAAATCTTATATTTTTCACGCTTTTCGGTGTCACGAAGCTGCTTGATCTGTAAATCATATTTCTTTGATGCACGCGCAAGTGATGTGTCCACGATTTTTCGAAGATCTGTGGATTTCTGCTTGATACGTGTGATCTTCTCCTTCATGGAGTAGTAGTTTTGCAGCACTTCTGAGATTGAATCATAAGCCATCGCACCGCATCTGGCACCGTCCGTCGCCGACTGTGCAGAACCATCCAGCGTATCAGCACCCACAAACGAAGTTAATTCGATGGAAGAAAATTCTTTTGGCACGCCACCTTCTAGCACGATATTTGGTGTAAATGCTCCTGTCTCGACGATTTCATTGAATCGCACTAATTCACCGTAAAGTTTAGCGGCTGCAATTTCATCGAGTGATGCCATGGCATCACTACCATCAAGACCTGCACGGTAACACAATTCATTGGCAATAAGTGGGCTGATTCCGGTGATGGAAGTGTAGATGCCCTTACAAATGGACACTGGTTTTGTTACGATTTCAGTAAGAAAATAGTTAAGATCTACAGTAAGTGGAGAACGTTTCCCCTGAGAAGGCGGAGTTACGTAATCACGACCCGGTAAAACCTCACGCACGGACGAAATATTTGCTGAAATATGCTTGATGGAGTCGATGATCTTATCGGTGGCAGCATCCACAAAGATGATATTTGAGTGTTTGCCCATGATTTCGACAACCAGCTTTTTCTGGCATAAATCGCCTAATTCGTTTAAGTGCTCGATCGTAAACTCGATGATTCGTTCAAATCCCGGCTGAGTAACCGAGATGATTCTTCCATTATTAATATGTTTTCGAAGCAGCATACAGAAGTTTGGAGCCTGACTAGGATTATTCTTGCTCTCTGTGGTGATGTATACAAGCGGCAAAGAAGGGCTTGCAGAGAGAAGAAGACGGTAAGTCGTACGGTTATTTTTGATGACTAAAGTCAGCTCATCCGCTTCCGGCTGATATATTTTATAGATACGTCCGCCCACGAGAAGCTTTTCGCAGTCGGACCTAACATTTGCAATGACAAGTCCGTCAAGGGCCATGTGTGGCACCTCCTTTATATAAATATGCAATACGTGAAAAATTATAGCATGCTTAGGGCACTTAGGCAAATGTGCAACCAAATTCATTTGTCAAGAGCACTTTAGTATGCTAATATAATAAAATACGAAACTATGTGAAAAAGGAGAAAAGATGAACATTAAATTATTACATACACCAGAAGGTGTAAGAGATATCTACAACGTAGAATACAGCAAAAAAGTAAAAATTGAACAGGACATTTTAGAAGTCCTTCATTTATATGGTTATAAAGGCATCCAGACACCGATGTTTGAATTCTTCGACATCTTCAACAGAGAAACAGGAAGTGTAAGCTCTCGCGAGATGTACAAGTTCTTCGACAGAGAAGGTAATACATTAGTATTAAGACCGGATATGACACCATCCATTGCTCGTTGTGTTGCGAAATATTTTGATGAAGAAAAATTACCAATCCGTCTTTGCTACAAAGGTAATACATTTGTAAATAATGCAAGCCACCAGGGTAAATTAAAAGAAACAACTACCATTGGTGCAGAATTAGTCAATGATAACAGCTCCTCCGGAGATGCAGAAGTGATCGCACTTGCAATCAACTCTTTCCTTGCACTTGGAATCAAAGACTTTACGGTTGACGTAGGTCAGGTTGATTTTTATCAGGGCATTTGTGAAGAATTCGGAATCAAGGGCGATATCGAACTTCGTCTTCGCGAATTAGTAAAGAATAAAAACTTCTTTGGCGTAGAAGAACTTTTACATGACGTAGATTCTATTTCTGCAGAAGGTAAAAAAGCGATTTCTACATTTACACAGTTATATGGCGGACGTGAAATCTTAGAAACAGCGAAAAACTTAACATTTAACAGCAAAGCACGTAAGGCAGTAGAACACTTAGATAATGTATACCGTATTCTTTCTGTATACGGATACGAAAAGTACATCAGCTTCGACCTTGCAATGCTTCACAATTTTGATTACTATACCGGAATCATTTTCAAAGGCTATACCTATGGTACTGGTGATGCGGTTGTTAAGGGTGGTCGTTACGATAACCTTCTTGAACAGTTTGGTAAGAAGGCTCCATCCGTTGGTTTTTCTGTAAATGTTGACGAATTACTTCTTGCGATGACAAGCCAGAGAATTAAAATTGATACAGATCGTAACAAGAGACTTCTTGTATACCATGGACCAGGTTACAAACCAGCAATCAAAACAGCAAATTATTATAGAAAGAATGGTATTATCTGTGAAGCAGTCAGACTGTTACAGGGTAAGACTATTGAAGATTATGTAGAAAAAGCAAAAGCAGCAGGCTACAGCGGAATCTGCTACTTTGAAACAAGAGAACTTGCTTGGGTAATCGATACAGAAACAGATAAACGTGAAAAATTCACAGATTTTCATGCGTTAGCTGACCGTATTGATCAGATTGTTTAAGCATTTATTTAGCAGAAAATTAGTGTTAATTCAGATAGAGATAAAACCAGGAAGGAACAGATAAAATATGAGATATTTAACATTTGCACTGGCGAAAGGTCGTCTCGCAAAACAGACTATGAAGCTGTTAGAGCAGATTGGCATCACCTGTGAAGAAATGAAGGACCCAAAAACTAGAAAATTAATCTTTGTGAATGAAGAATTAAAGGTAAAATTCTTCTTATCCAAAGCTTCTGACGTGCCAACTTATGTAGAATACGGCGCAGCAGATATCGGGGTAGTTGGTAAAGATACTATTTTAGAAGAAGGGAGACCATTATACGAAGTATTAGATTTAGGATTTGGTAAATGTAAGATGTGTGTCTGCGGACCAGAATCTGCAAGAGAATATTTAGAACATAAAGAATTAATCCGTGTTGCATCCAAATATCCAAACATCGCAAAGGATTATTTCTACAACAAAAAGCTTCAGACAGTTGAAATCATCAAGCTCAATGGTTCCGTAGAGCTTGCGCCAATCGTTGGATTATCTGAAGTAATCGTTGATATCGTTGAAACAGGTACTACTTTAAAAGAAAACGGATTAGGTGTTTTAGAAGAGATCTGTCCATTATCCGCTCGTATGGTAGTTAACCAGGTAAGCTACAAGATGGAACAGGAACGTATTCAGAAGCTGATCAACGACTTAAAGGAATTAACAGCAAAAGGAGAATAAATCATGAGACTTGTAAAAGTGAATGACGAATCAATCAAGAATATCCTTACTGATTTATTACAGAGAAGCCCAAATAACTACGGCAAATACGAAGCAATCGTAGCTGACGTGGTCAATGATGTTAAGGCGAATGGGGATGCGGCTGTTCTTTCCTATACGAAGAAATTTGACGGCTGTGATTTTACACCGGAACAGATGTTAGTAACAGATGAAGAAATCGCGGAAGCTTATGAAGCAGTGGATGATTCCTTAATTGAAATCATCAGAAAAGCGTTAGTTAACATCCGTGAATATCATGAAAAACAGCGTCAGTACAGCTGGTTTGATTCCAAGCCAGATGGAACCATGCGCAAGCTCATCAACGTCGATAAGCTCCATTCCCTGGGCTGGACCCACAAGGTGGAGATCGAGGAGGGCGTCCAGAAGCTCTTCGACTGGTACAGGGAAAGTATTGCGTAAGCCTTTGAAAGTTCGGTTACAATCCCTTATCACGACTGTAGACTTACCTAGCCAAGTGCTGAAGACTTACCCAAAAAGGTTCTTTGTATTTAATTGCTGATTGACGAATTATGCCTGATATGCTCATACTGGCGGCACCAATAGTCATCGTTCTGCTATGGTGCGTAGTGCTGATTCTGCTTATTTGCCGTAAGTGGAAGGCATCGCTTGTCGTATTCCTCATATCGTGTGCACTCAACACCTGGCTGGAGCAGATTCCGCTCAATCCCATCAGCCTGATTTCGAAGGCTGTCTCTTCCGAACGAAGCTTCGATGCACCTGCTGTCAAGCAACCCGATGCCGTGCGTGTGTTGGCATACAATATCTGTGCGAGGCTGGAGTATATCGATCTTCATGACGAGGAGTTCATCGATTATATCAAAGGGCTTGATGCCGATATCCTCATCCTGCCCGAAGATCATCCGGGTTGTTCCAATATGTTTGACGATGCGATGAAGGAATACTATCCCTACAACGCCCAGCAGTTGGAAACTGGAAACGAACATGTGGGTGAACGAACGTTCCACAGCCGCTATCCGTTGCAGAACCTGAAGATCTACAAGATGGACGTGGATCGCATGATCAGGGAGCATCCCGAGGCTGATTCCCTGAAGGTCAAAGCTTTTGGCAGACAGCTGACCGTGTTTGAGG
>JAZUED010000258.1:0-2213 GCA_045640005.1 Candidatus Fimousia sp. | reverse complement strand
CTACGTCTATTTAAAACGACTGTATCTTTTTTACCAACAAGTTTAAAAAGTGCCATGTAAATTGCTGGAACTTTTTCTTTTGCTTCAGCTAGTCTTTGATCTAGCCAAAGAATACATGGTCTCAATGGTTTGTAGTCTTTATCAAGCACTACTGCAGTGTCTCTAAAAGTAGTTACTGTAGCACCAGCAATGTCTTTAAGAATTTCTGGGTTATTTGCAGTTAATCTTTTTAAAACATCAATTGCACAATCCCAATAAAAATCAGCCTCTTGTTCACCATAACCTTTTTTAGGTGAATTATATGCGGGTTCGTAAACTTTCTTTTCAAGAGCAACATTGTTGCCTTTTTTATCAAATAATCCAGCACGTACAGATTGTGTGCCAAAATCAAGCGTTAATACTAATGGGTTTTTCATTGAATTCTCCTCAATTGTATTAAATCATAGCACAACCGCACTCGGATTTTACAAAAAATCTATTGGAATTACGTGTGTATATGTTAATATATACAAGCGCTTAAGTGCGATTTAACGCACGCCAAAAGCGGACATGGAGGCAAATATGGCAGATAAAAAATATGTTTATCCATTCGAAGAAGCCTATGGTTTAGGAAAAGAACTTTTAGGTGGTAAAGGTGCTGGTTTAGCAGAAATGACACACATCGGTGTCCCAGTTCCAGAAGGATTTACAATCACAACAGAAGCTTGCACTCTCTATTATGACAGTGGCAAGAAAATTCCAGAATACGTTGAAAAAGCAATCTTCGACGCAGTTGCTGGTATTGAAAAGAAAACAGGCAAAAAATTTGGTGGTGACAAAAACCCACTTTTAGTTTCTGTTCGTTCAGGTGCTCGTGTTTCTATGCCAGGTATGATGGATACAATCCTCAACTTAGGTTTAAATGAAACTACAGCAGCAGCTTTAGCAAGAGAAACAAACAATGAAAGATTCGCTATGGACTCTTACCGTAGATTCATCTTAATGTTCACTAACATTGCTAAAGGACATCCAAGAACAGATATGGATAAGATGCTCGATGATTTAAAAGCATCTAGAGGTTACAAACTCGATACTGAAGTTACTACAGAAGAATTAAAAGTCTTAGTCGCTAAGTATAAAGAATATTACAAAAATGTATTTGGTGAAGAATTCCCAACAGATCCAAAAGTTCAATTAATGGAAGCTGTTGCAGCTGTCTTCAGAAGCTGGGACAACCCACGTGCAAATACATACAGACAAATGTACTCAATTCCTTATTCATGGGGAACTGCAGTCAACGTTCAATCAATGGCATTCGGTAATAAAGGCGAAACTTCCGGAACTGGTGTTGCTTTCTCAAGAAACCCTGGAACTGGTGAAAAAGTTATCTCCGCTGAATATTTACCAAACGCACAAGGTGAAGACGTTGTTGCAGGTATTCGTACGCCTTTACATATTGAAGAATTAAAAGCTCGTATGCCAGATGTTTACGATCAATTCGTTAAGACAATCAAAACTATGGAAGCACATTACAAAGATATGCAAGACATGGAATTCACTGTCGAAGACGGAAAATTATACTTCTTACAAACTAGAAATGGTAAGAGAACTCCTGCAGCAGCATTAAAGATCGCTTGCGACTTAGTTGATGAAGGCGTTATTGATGAAAAAGAAGCAGTCTTACGTATGGACCCTGTTTCATTCGATAAACTCTTATTACCTGGATTTGATAAAGATGAATTAGCAAAAGCTAGCCCAATCGCAACAGGTTTAGCAGCTGGCCCAGGTGCTGGTACAGGTGCTATTGCATTCACTGCTGAAGAAGCTGAAGCTAGAAAAGCTAAAGGTGAAAAAGTCGTTCTCGTTAGAGCAGAAACTTCACCAGAAGATATCGTTGGTATGGTCGCCGCTCAAGGTGTTCTCACTATGAGAGGTGGTATGACATCCCACGCAGCTGTTGTTGCTCGTGGTATGGGTAAATGCTGTGTCTGTGGTTGTGCTGCCGCAATCATTGATGAAGAAGCAAGAACTTTAACAATCAACGGTAAAGTTTATACAGATAAAGACATTATTTCCTTAGACGGAAGTACAGGTAAAGTCTACGAAGGTTCATTAAAGACTGTCGAACCAGATTTAACAGCTGGTTACTTCGGTAGATTAATGGGTTGGGTTGATTCTTTCCGCGATATGATGGTTAGAACTAACGCAGATACTCCAAGAGATGCAAAACAAGC
>JAZUED010000257.1:0-8930 GCA_045640005.1 Candidatus Fimousia sp. | reverse complement strand
GTGAAACAGGTACTTGATGAAGATGGCAATGTAGAAGTGAATGTGGAAAAAACATTAATGAAAAAGACTGTTTCCAAAGAAACCAGTGACAAGCTTAAGAGCTTTATGAGAGAAACCGTTACAAGCGGTACCGCAAGACGTGCCAATATTCGTGTATACGATATTGCAGGTAAGACTGGTACAGCCGAAAAGCTTCCTCGAGGAACAGGCAAGCGTCTCGTATCCTTCATTGGTTTTGCAGATGATGAAAATCCGGAAATTATGGTTTATATGACCATCGACGAACTTCAGAAGGGTGGTCAGTCTAATACAGGTCTTGCAGTAGGTGCTGTACGAGATATTATCAGAGATTCATTAGATTATATGCATAAAGCAGACTAATAGACAGCTGTCTATCGATTGAATTAATAATTAGAATGAAAGCCCTATCTTTGCAGATGATAAAAAATATGCTAAGATAGGGTTTTGAACAATATAGTTTTTTAAAATGTTTTTTTAAAATGAGAGAGGTGTAATTATGATTACCATGAATATTTTTAATACAGCAGTAATTTCTGCATTGATTACTTTTGTTATTTGCTTTGTTTTAGGCAAACCAGTCATCAATTATCTTCATAAATTAAAATTTGGACAGTTTATCCGTGATGAAGGTCCGGAATCCCACAAGAAAAAAACAGGAACTCCAACTATGGGTGGTGTGCTCATCATCTTTGGTATTTTAGTAGGTTCTTTAATTTTTGCATGGAAATATCCAAATGTTATTCCAATTCTTATTGTAACAATTGGTTTTGGTCTCGTAGGATTTGTTGATGACTATATCAAAGTTGTAATGAAGAGAAACTTAGGTCTTCGTGCATGGCAGAAGCTACTCGGACAGATGATCATCTGTGCGATCTTTGCGGCTTATGTACTTAAGATTTCCGGTCTTGATACAACAATGCTTATTCCATTTTCCGGTGGAAGATATTTAGAATTTGGTATTTTATATGTACCAGCTTTATTTGTAATTATTCTTGGAACAGTTAACGGTTCTAACTTTACGGATGGTCTTGACGGACTTGCATCTTCCGTAACTGTTCTGATCGCAATTTTCTTTACCGTTGTTGCAGCAATCACAGGTGCAGGCATTGATCCGGTTTGTGGTGCTACAGTGGGTGCACTTCTTGCATTCTTATGCTACAACGTACATCCAGCGAAAGTATTTATGGGTGATACTGGATCCCTTGCATTAGGTGGATTTGTTGCTTCTACTGCAATCGTGTTACAGTTACCTTTATTTATTCCAATCGTGGCATTTATCTACTTAATCGAAGTAATTTCTGTCATGATTCAGGTTGGTTATTTTAAAATTTCCGGTGGAAAACGAGTATTTCGTATGGCACCAATCCATCATCATTTTGAACTTGGTGGATGGCCAGAAACAAAAGTAGTAGCAATCTTTTCCATCGTGACAGGCCTTTTATGCCTCATCGGTGTAATTGCCATGTAAGGACGAATTAGTCAAAGGAGAATGAACATGGATTTAAGAGAAATGAACGTAGTGGTTGCAGGTACTGGTATCAGTGGAATCGGTGCAGCGAATTTATTAACAGCCTGCGACGTAAAAACAGTATTATATGATGGCAATGCGAATTTAGATAAAGAAGAAGTAAAAGGACGTGTAGAACGTCCGGTTGATGTAGTTCTTGGCGATTTTACTGAAGAACTCATCGCTGACTCTGACCTTATGGTTTTGAGTCCTGGTATTTCCGTGAACGCACCATTTGTACAGAAATTTAGTGCAGCAGGAAAACCGGTATGGAGCGAAATCGAACTTGCTTACTATTTTTCCAAGGGAGAAATTGCAGCAATTACAGGAACAAATGGAAAAACTACAACAACAGCATTAACAGGTGAAATCGTTGCCTGTGAAAATCCATCTACATTTGTAGTTGGTAACATCGGTATTCCATATACGAATGTGGCACTTGACACAAAAGAAAGCAGCATGATCGTAGCTGAAATTTCTAGCTTCCAGTTAGAAACAATCGATGCTTTCCGTCCAAAAGTAAGTGCAGTGCTTAACATTACACCTGATCATTTAGACCGTCATGGCACAGTAGAATGCTATGCTGATACAAAACTTAAAATTGCTATGAATCAGACAGAAGAGGATTTCTGTGTGTTAAATTATGATGATCCTACAACAAGAGCAATGGCAGACCGCATCAAGGCTACTCCAGTGTTGTTCTCCCGTCTTGAAAAGCTTTCTGAAGGTGCATATTTAGACGGTGATGACTTTGTGATTTCCTGGAATGGGGAAACAAAAGTAATCTGTACAATGGATGACATCAATTTATTAGGTGGTCACAACCATGAAAATATTCTTGCAGCAATTGCAATCTCTTATTTCATGGGTATCAGTGAAGAAAAGATTTTAGAAGGTGTGCGTAAATTCCAGGGTGTTGCACATCGTATTGAATATGTTGCAGAAGTGAATGGTATTGCTTACTACAATGACTCTAAGGGAACCAATCCGGATGCAGCAATCAAAGGTATTCAGGCTATGAACCGCCCAACTTACTTAATTGGTGGCGGATATGATAAAAAGTCCACATATGATGAATGGATTGAAAGCTTTGACGGAAAGGTTAAGAAATTACTTCTTCTCGGTCAGACTGCAGAAAAGATTGCAGAATGTGCAAAAGCACATGGTTTTGAAGACATCGTTATGGTGGAATCCTTAGAAGAAGCAGTATTATATGCTGCAAATAATGGTGAAGCAGGAGATGCCTGCCTCTTATCTCCAGCGTGCGCAAGCTGGGGCATGTTTAAAAATTATGAAGTTCGTGGGGATATGTTTAAGGACTTCGTTCATAAATTAGAACAGTAATAAAGGGGTTATTTCGTGAGAAAGCAGAAAAAGAAAAAAACAAGGGAAAAATCCAAATTAATAAAAAAACCAACGACACTCAAGAAGTTGTTTGGACATCGCTTTACGATTGGTGACCATTATGACTATCCGCTTGTGCTTTGTATCGGTTTGCTTATGGTAATCGGGGTTGTTATGGTGTACAGTGCTTCCCTGTATTCTCCAAACTCTCCTTCGTTGAATCTTTCTTTCTTGAAAAAGCAGATGATCTTTGCGGTTGGAGGCTTTTTCGGGATGATCTTTTTGTCGCTGATTGCAGATTATAGAGTTCTCAACAATAAAGCGGTTGCGATCGTTTTTGGTGTTGTAGGTACTCTTGCTGGCTTTTTAGTATACGCCCTTGACCAGACAATTAATGGGGCTTCAAGATGGCTTAGTATTGGAGGATTCAGTCTTCAGCCTTCGGAATTTTGTAAAATTTTTATCATTGTTTTGATGGCGCATCTGTTGACGCATAATTCACATAAGCTTAATAAGCTTCTGCCAAGTATTGCTTATTTTGCTTTTTCCGTTCCAATGATTTTTGCAATTGTGTTAAATGACCTTAGTACTGGTCTTGTATTAGCGGCGATTTCAGGTGTTATGCTTTTTACAGTCAGTGCTGCAACGATTCAGCTGATATTTACTGCTGCAGGCGGAATGGGATTATTTGGACTCTATATGTTTATCCAGGCTAAATTTAATTCTGGCAATGCAGGATATCGTGTCGGACGATTTAAAATCTGGAGAGATCCATTTGCTGCAGGAGATCTTGGACGTCAGATCAGATATTCCATGTATTCTATTGCAACGGGGGGATTATTTGGGAAAGGCTTTGGTCAGGGAATGGCTAAGCTAGGACTTTCTGAAGCATACAATGATACAATTTTCGCGGTAATCTGTGAAGAACTTGGAATGTTTGGTGCGATTGCTCTTATTGCGATTTACATCATTATGATTTGGAGAATTTTGAGAATCGCGGTGAATGCTCCTGATATCTTTGGTTCTCTGTTTTGTATTGGAACTGCCGTTCACGTTAGTGTACAGGTTCTGTTCCACATGGGTGTATGCACAAACTTCTTCCCTAATACAGGTATGACACTTCCGTTTGTCAGCTACGGAGGATCTTCTATGCTGGCACTTTGTATTGAGCTTGGTATTGTGCTTGCAATTTCAAGACTCATCGGTGTGAAGAAGCAGGAAGCATAGGGGTAACATTATGAGTGAGAAAAATGTAGATAATATTATCGAATTTCCTCAGGAAAAGGTAGAAGAGGAAATCATTCGATTAGACGAAGTCGAAGAAGAATTAGAGACTCCAAAAAAGAAGAAACATCCAATTCGAAATGCAATCATTATTTTGATATTCATTTTTGCAATTTTGATTGGCGGAATCTCTTATTTCTGTCCGATTAAGAAAATTAATGTAAAAGGAACTGCCTATTATACAGAGGAGCAGATCATAAATGCAGTGAAAGCAGATCATTATATCAATAACAGTGTGTTCTTGATGATCAGAAACCGTATTTCACCGATTCAGACGATGCCATTTGTAGAACGTGTGGATATTAAGATTGAAAATCCACATACCATTACGGTAAAGGTACATGATTCCCTTCGTACCGGCTGTATCAAATATGCGGGCAAGTATATCTACTTTGATAAAAAGGGAAAAGCCTTAGAGGTTATGGACCATAGATTAGAAGAAGTTCCGCTTGTTACTGGCTTAAGCTTTAATCATATCGTTGTTGGACAAAAGCTTAAGGTAAAGGAACCGGAACGTTTTGAACAGATTGTAAAGATTACAACATTAATTACAAAGAATGAACTGACAATCAAAAAAATCGTGTTCCGATCTGATGAAACCGTGCGATTAAAGCGTGGGGATATCACAATTGATCTTGGTGAACCAGTGAACTTAGATGCGAAGCTTTCCATTCTTCCGAATGTATTAGCAAGCCTTGAGGGACAGCGTGGAACGCTGAATCTGAGTGAGTATACAGAGGATGCGAAAGTCATTACATTTAAGAAAAAATAGTTGTGAATTATAGACAAATATTATAAAATATATATTAGGTATATTTGGATTAATGAGACTAGGAGGACACAAAAAGTGGTAGAAATTAATATAAATAATGATGATAAAACTCAGGCTAAGATTCTTGTAATCGGTGTTGGTGGTGCTGGTAACAATGCAGTTAACCGTATGATCGATGAACAGATCGAAGGCGTTGATTTAGTAGGTATTAATACAGATAAGCAGGCATTAAGCTCTTGTAGAGCAGCAACAAAAGTTCAGATTGGCGAAAAACTTACTAAAGGTCTTGGCGCAGGCGCTAAACCTGAAATCGGTATGCAGGCAATCGAAGAAAACCGTGAAGAAATCACAGAATTAGTAAAGGATGCTGATATGGTATTCGTTACTTGTGGTATGGGTGGCGGAACTGGTACTGGTGCAGCTCCAGTCGTTGCTGAAATCACAAAATCCATGGGCATTTTAACAGTTGGTGTTGTTACAAAACCTTTCATGTTTGAAGGCAGACCACGTATGAAGAATGCTGAAAGCGGAATCGAAAGATTACAGGCTAATGTAGATACATTAATCGTAATCCCTAATGATAAATTATTACAGATCTGCGATAAGAAAACTTCTATTCCTGTAGCATTAAAGAAAGCAGATGAAGTTTTACAGCAGGGCGTACAGGGTATCACAGACCTTATCTACAGACCAGGTCTTATCAACCTTGACTTTGCCGATGTACAGACAGTTATGAGAGATAAGGGAATCGCTCATATCGGTATTGGACATGGCGAAGCTGATCGCGATGACAGAGCAATCTACGCAATCAAAGAAGCTATGGAAAGTCCATTATTAGAAACAACAGTAGAAGGTGCTTCCGATATTATCGTTAACTTCTCTGGTGATATTGGTATCCAGGAAGTATATGAAGCGATCAACTACTTAACAGAAGCTGCTGGCGAAGGCGCTAACATCATCTTTGGTAACGTTGAAAGTGATGTAGCAGATGATGAAATCAGCATCACATTAATCGCTACAGGCGTTCGTTCCGAAACTGTTCCTCCTAAAATAGAAGAACCAGTAGCAGCTCCAGTTGTAGAAGAAGCAGCACCTGCACCAGCTCAGGAACCAGCTCCAGCAGCAGGCAGAACATTCTCCAACGCTTCTTACAATGAAGATGTAATTGAAATTCCAGACTTTTTAAAGAATCGTAGAAAATAGAAATAATTAAAATGAAAAGAAAAATCATTGCTCTTTTATTGGCTTTGGTACTAGTTGCAAGTCTTAGTGGCTGTAAAGGTCTTTTTAATCAGAAGACCGAGGAAGAGAAAGAACCACCAAAAGAAATTACTGGTATTCAGACACAGGAATCCATGAAAGGTGTAACCTTAAAGATTGGAGTATCTCCTGATTTTGCTCCATTCACTTTCCAGGATAAATCTGGGCAGATGAAAGGATTTGACATTGATTACATCGAAGCTTTAAGTATTTATCTTGGATTTGATTATGAACTTGTCATTGAACAGATGAAGGACATTGAAAAGGATGTTGCTTCAGGAAAGCTAGACTGTGCAATCTCTGGTATTTCCATGACCAATTCAAGAGTAGAAAAGTTTTTATTTACGGATACATATTTTGAAAATTCCATGACTTTAGTGGTGGCAGAAGGTGTGACTGCCGAGAGCAGAAAAGATATTCTCCACATGAAGCTTGGTGCAGAAAGAGGAACATCCTCAGCAGAATATGTAAAGAATAATTTAAAGAAGTTTAATAACAAGATTAAGTACTTTGATAATCTGAGCGCAGTATTTAAAGCGTTAGAGAAGGGCAAAATTGATGCTGCAGTGCTTGATACAACAGGCTTTGATTATTATATGGAAAACCATCCGGACAGCACGATTGTGAGCGTGGAATCCAATCTCTATTCAACACAGTCTAATTATGCGATTATGTGCAATAAGGACTTTCCTTATGAAGATGAATTTAACGTTGGCATGAAGCAGATTGATCTTGATGGTATCTACCAGGAAATCTATAATAAGTGGTTTTCTAATGGTAAATCTGAAGAAGAATAAAAAATAAAGAATCATAAAAAGAACTCCGGTATTTCATCGGAGTTCTTTTTATTTAGGAGTTCATTTAGGAGTGATTATGTTGGGGCACAAATGCCGTAAAATCAATTTTATTTCGAGAACCGTCTTATTTAATGCCGTAGTGCTTTAATAAGATTTCTTCTGCCTGAGCATTCCATAATCCATTGTGTGCTGCGCAGGAATCTGCTAATTCTTTGAAGAATGGATCTGTTTCGCCAAGTTTAGCAAAATCATCGATTGCAGTAAGTGGCATCTCAATCTGATTGTAAATTAACTTCTTACCACCTGGAATCTGTGGAAGATTTAATGTTGTGTCGATTACTGCATCAAGACCACCGATGTGAGTGATCATAACGGCTGGTTTCATTAAACCTTTAGCTGCTTTATCAACAACTTCCTGTAAGTCAGAAATTAAGCTTCCGGAACATCCAACATAGTGGTGGTTAGAATAGTGAACATTATATAAGTTTACCATTCCGGAGAACTGTGTGTCAGCAGGACCGGCAAAGATATTTAAACAGCCATCGTCTGCTAAAATTTTGTCTCCAACTTCTGCCATTGCACGAACTGGAGCAAATACGAATACGTCATCGTATCCATGCCCTTCGGTTAATTCGATTAAGCCTGCTACTTCGTCTTCCATTTTAGCTGTATTAACATAAAGAAGTTCGATGCCATTTTTTGCAGCATCGGAGGCAGGAATTACCTGTGCTGCACGTGCAAGTCTTTCATCGTTGATTTCTGTTACAACAACACGTTTTGGTTTGTTTTCTGTACATAAAGCGTAGCTGATTGCTGCAAGACCCATTGGTCCACAGCCACCCATGATGATTAAATTGCCGTCTGGTTTGTTGCCGTGTGTAAGTTCGTAGGATTCTGGGATAGAATGGAACATCTTGTGGAATCCGGATACACAGCAGGCAACTGGTTCTGCGATGGAAGCTTCGAAATAAGAACCATCGTTGTGCATGATACATCCCTTTTCGATAATTTCATTTGGGATGATTGCATACTGAGTATCCCCACCATAGTACTGATAGGAATAGCCAGGTGTATCTAACTGATAAGGAATCTGTGGCTGCTGAGCGAATTTTTCGCCAGGTTTAAACTGGTCTGCCCATTTTGCGCCAACTTCAATAATATCACCTGCGAATTCGTGTCCGATAATAACCGGAGCTTCAGCGATACCATTCGGTACACGTTTGTGCTTTTCACCCTGATTCACACATTTTAAAGTGGACATGCAAATGCTGTCACAGATAATCTTTACTAAAATTTCATCATCTTTGATTGCAGGAAGTTCAAATTCTTCTAAACGAATATCCTTCGCTGCATACATTCTGATACCTTTTGTTTTCATCACTATTTCCCCTGTTTGAATTATATTTTTTTAAAAAGGCTTTTTATAATAATAGGTTTGCAGTTTTTTCGCGAGAGAGAGATCGATTACCAAGGAGTTGAAGAAATGATTCTTTGCACCGATGATAATAGGTGCTGTTTTGTCATTTCCGCTCGCAATACAAATGACCGTTGGAATCGCTTTGAGTTCATCAATAGAAAGTCCGATGATCTGCTGGTTCCAACTGCATGCTAAAGTGTTGCCATCTTTATCAAAACAGTTAAAATTGAGATCTCCGCAGAGTTGGTCTTTCTTTCTGGATAAATCTTCTAAAATATTCGGTGGCTGATGCTCTAAAAGGGCAACAGCAGAAAATGGTTTTCCAATACCTACTAATGCAATATCTGCCTGTTTCGCATGCTCTAAAACATTTTTCAGGAAATATTGTCTGGTAAGGATTTCCTTTGCTTCTACACTGTCGACAAAAACAGGCGCATAAAGCTGTGCTTGTTGCGCTCCGCATTTGGAAGCAAAGGTTGCAACGTGATGATTTGGGTCACTATCCCAGAAACATTCGCCTAAACCGCC
>JAZUED010000256.1:0-2643 GCA_045640005.1 Candidatus Fimousia sp. | reverse complement strand
GAACAGTTATGGGAAACAACACTGGATCCTGAACGAAGAATGCTCAAACAGGTAGAAATTGAAGATGCACGAATGGCATCTAAGGTCACTTCTATGCTTATGGGTACAGAAGTACCACCAAGACGTCAGTTCATTTATGAGAATGCAACCGACGCAACTCTTGATATATAAGAAAGGTCGTTATTTATGGCTGAACAAATTATTAAAGCAGAATATTCCGAGCTTATGCAGAAATCCTATATCGATTATGCAATGAGTGTCATCTGTGCCAGAGCTTTGCCTGATATTCGAGACGGTTTAAAGCCAGTTCAGAGACGTGTGCTCTATGCGATGGATGAGCTTGGATTAAATCATGATAAACCGCATAGAAAGTCCGCCCGTATCGTTGGGGATACGATGGGTAAATATCATCCACACGGCGACAGTTCAATCTATGATGCATTAGTTGTCATGTCACAGGATTTCAAAAAGGGTATGGCATTAGTTAACGGTCATGGTAACTTTGGTTCCATCGAAGGAGACGGTGCAGCAGCTATGCGTTACACCGAAGCCAAATTGATGAAATTCACTCAGGAAGTTTACCTAAAAGACATTGATAAAAATGTCGTGGATTTTGTATCCAACTTTGATGAAACAGAAAAAGAACCAGAAGTTCTTCCAGTTCGTATCCCAAACTTTTTGGTAAATGGTTCCGAAGGGATTGCCGTTGGTATGACAACGAATGTACCACCTCACAATCTTTCCGAAGTCATTGATGCAGAAATATATTATATGGATCATCCTCGTGCAACTACTCAGGAATTAATGCAATTTATACAGGGACCTGATTTCCCAACTGGAGGTATCGTAATCAATAAGAGCGAGCTTCCTGAAATTTATGCCAGTGGCACCGGAAAAATCAAACTCCGTGGTAAGGTTGAATTTGAAAAGGGAAAACGTGGACAGCGTGACCGCTTAGTCATCACTGAAATTCCATATACCATGATTGGAAATAACATTGGAAAATTCTTATCTGATGTTGTTTCTCTTGTGGAAACAAAGAAAACCAGTGATATCGTTGATATTTCGAATGCATCCTCAAAAGAAGGTATCCGTATCGTTCTTGAACTTAAAAAGAACGCAGATGTGGAACGTCTGAAAAACCTCTTATATAAGAAAACAAAATTAGAAGACACATTTGGTGTGAATATGTTAGCGGTTGTGGATGGACGTCCGGAAACACTTTCTCTTAGAAGAGTCTTAGAAGAACATACCAAATTTAATTACGACATCACAACAAGAAAATATACAACACTCTTAAATAAACTCTATGACCAGAAGGAAGTCAAAGAAGGGCTCATTGCTGCCTGTGACTGCATCGATCTGATTATTGAAATTTTAAGAGGAAGTAAAAACCTTCGTATGGCAAAGCAATGCTTAATGCGTGGAAAAGTTGATAAAATTAAGTTTAAATCTGAAGAATCCAGAGAACAGGCTTCCCAATTACATTTTTCTGAACGCCAGGCAACTGCTATTTTAGAGATGAGACTGTATCGATTGATCGGTCTTGAAATCCTCGCCTTAAAGAAGGAATACAAAGAATTATTAAAGAAAATCGATGAATACGAAGACATCTTAAATAATCCAAAATCCATGAAACGTACCATCAAGAACGATCTTCTTGCAATTAAGAAGGCTTATGCCTTAGAAAGAAAGACCGTAATTGAAGATGGTAAGGTTGCTGTCTTTGAAGAAGCGCCAGTCAAAGAACAAACTGTATACTTTGTTATGGACCGCTTTGGATATTGTAAGACAATGGATGAAAGTGCTTATAACCGTAATAAAGAAACGATCGAAAAGGAATATAAATATATTATTTCCTGTATCAATACGGAAAAGCTTTGCATGTTTACGACAGTTGGTAATTTACATCAGATTAAGGTGTTAGACATTCCGGCAGGTCGATTAAGAGATAAAGGTACGCCGATTGATAACCTCTGTAAATACGATAGTTCTGTAGAAAGCATCGTGTTTGTGACTCCAGAGTCTCATATTGCAAAATCTAATTACCTCTTTATTTCGGAAAAATCTATGGCCAAAATTGTTGCAGGATCTGAATTTAGTGGATATAATCGTGCTGTAATCAAAGCAACAAAGCTTAATGAAAACGATCTGGTATTTGCCGTTATGGAACTTTCTGCAGATATCGACAGTTCTAATGTTGTATTAGAATCCAAAGATGGATATTTTCTGAAATTCCCATTAGCCTCTATTCCTGAGAAGAAAAAAGGAGCAGTGGGTGTCATTTGTATGAAGCTTGGAGATGAAGATATTCTTCGTAATATCTATCTGCCAAAACAGCAGAATATTACATCAATTGATTACAAAGGTAAACCGCTTGAGTTTAACCGTTTGAAAAATGGTTCCCGCAACTCTGTAGGAACAAAACCACGTAGATAATATTTAAATAATGAAATACTATGAAGTATAAAAGATTATTTTTAAGACTTCGTGATGAAACGCTGCATATGGATTTGCAGCGTTTTCACTATGAAGACCAACCAGGTATTCTTTACAATGTGTATGAGGATATGAAGAAAAAGAGCAGACCTTGTATTTACTATCACTATGATTATTATGGCAAGAAGTCGGATCGTAGCCATG
>JAZUED010000255.1:0-6135 GCA_045640005.1 Candidatus Fimousia sp. | reverse complement strand
GATATTCCTTGTATTATAGTATAAAAGGATGGTAGGAAAATTATGAAATATGAATCAATCAACGAGCTTCATACATTTTGTTTTGATGATTGTGTCCTCAATAAATTTGAAGTTACCGATGATAGTCTCTTTTTAGAAGTGGAAGCTTTACAGGTTAGACCTAAAAACTCTCAAAATACTAACTTTACTTTAAGTTATGCAGGTCCATCTGTGATTTCTTTATCTGAAGGATCCATCATTTCCGCAGCAAAAGAAGGTTTCCGTTACTTAAATGCCAATGGCGATGTCTTAAGTGAAACACCAGATGTTCCAATCAAAGAATCTGAAATGAAAGAATTTTTACATTCTTTAAATGGTGTGTATTTATTTAACTTTGAAGAAGATCAGACTAAAAAAGGAGTTCATTACTATACTTTAGAAGTTGAATTCCCTGGCGAAGATGATTTTGATACAGCTCACAATGACTGTTATGAAATTCAGATAGCTTTTAAAGATGCAAAGGTTGCATGGGAATTTTTCCAGAACCGCGTAGATAGCTAAAAACTTGCGCTAATTTCATATCACATCGTAAATTGTGCGAATTTTCATAAATAATCAAAAAAATAAAGGAGTTCTCAATTAAAGAGAACTCCTTTTGCTTTAATATTTCGTTTTCTTTACAATATTAAATAATTTACTTATGATAAGGCTGATTATTCATAATACGATAAGCACGGTAAATCTGTTCTGTAAGAATCGCCGCCTCTAATCCGGCATCCATCTCTAAATTAGAAATAGCAAAGCTTTCTTCCTGTTCAAATTCTGGATCACAACCAACGTAAAACGAACATTCACTTACTCCATGTACCTCTAAATCTCTGATTTTTTCACTCAATTCAACTGACGAGATACTCTCAGGCGATGTAGTAATGACATAATGTTTTCCGTTGTGGCATTTTGCCCTGGATATTTCCTGTTCTTTTTTTAGTTGTATCACTTTAATCTTACAATAACGAGAAAGCCTTTTTATAAACTCAGCCATATTATCTTTGAAAAAGGGCTGGATCTTCTTTTGACTTACATAAATCGTATAATTCATCTAATCTTCCTGTCTTTATTTTTTATCTAAATATGACTGAACAGTCTGTAATCCACCTGGTGGAACGCAGTATAGAGGATTTTTCTTTCCACATTCAATGACTGTTTCTTCAAAATCATACCAGTCTACACCTTCTAGCTCTTCCTTCTGAATTGTAATATCAGAAAGCTCAACAGGTTTTTCATAAGCATAGGCGAAGACTACTTCATTATCTTTAAATAGCTTTCCGTGAAATTCTTTTTCATACTGAATACGGAAATTTGCCATAAAGTTTAAATCTTCTTCCTTGGCATGAATCCCAAGTTCTTCGCTCAGTTCTCGAAGTGCGGATTCAAGTGGTTCATCACCTGCAGAAATATGACCGGCAGAGGAGGTATCTAAACATCCTGGAAATGACTCTTTGTCATAACTTCTTTTCTGAAGTAACACTTGATACTTTTCATCTACTTTACGGATCACCCAGATATGTGCTGTTCTATGAAGAAGTCCTTTTTCATGAACAATACTACGTTCCCTGCTTATTCCGGTCGATATTCCATTTTCATCTACAAGGTCTAAATATTCCATATTAAATCCTATCTGTGAATTTCAAGAATTTTATTTCTCATTTCTGTTTCTAATTTCTGAAGTTCTACTTCTGCTTCACGACGTTTTGCTCTGCCGTCTTCCTGAATCTTCAGTACTTCATCTAAAGTAGAAATGAGAGAAGCATTTGTCTGCTTTAATGTTTCCATATCGACGATTCCGCGTTCGGATTCTTTTGCAACTGCAATCGTTGTCTGTTTTAATGTTTCAGCGTTTTTCTTAAGTAATTCATTTGTCACATCATTCACTTCACGCTGAGCTTTGGCAGCCTGAGCAGAATGCTGCATACCAAGAGCAAGTACCATCTGGTTTTTCCATAATGGAAGCGTGTTTACGATAATGGACTGAATCTTTTCAACCATTAAAGTATCACTGTTCTGAACAAGACGAATCTGTGGAGCAGTCTGAATTGCGATCATACGAGAAAGTTCGATATCATGAAGCTTCTTTTCGAAACGTTCACATGCATCTGCTAAATCCTTTGCAGCCTGAGCATCTTCAGGAAGACCGCTTACCTGAGCTTTTGTCTGTAAATCCTTTAATTCACCGGCTCTTGTATCCGCAAGCTTTTTCTTACCTGCAAGAACATACATAGATAATTCCTTAAAGTAAGCAAGGTTCATGTCATACATTTTATCAAGAATATCGATATCCTTTAATAAAGTAACCTGATGACCTTCCAATACTTTTACAATGTTATTAACATTCGTTTCCGCTTTTGCATAATGAGCACGTAATACTTCTGTTTTATTTTCAGCTTTCTTAAAGAGTGAAAAGCCTTTCTTTTCTTCTTTCGTATCAAAATTCTTTAATTCAACTGTAAGATTAGAAATTAAATCTCCAACTTCTCCAAGATCCTTTGTTTTTGTTTTTTCTAATGCATTTTCAGAAAAATCAGCAAGCTTTTTCTGAGTACCTGCACCATACTGAATAATCATAGCGGAATTCTTAAGATCAATCTGTTTAGCAAATGCTTCTACCATCTGCTGTTCCTGTGGTGTTAATTCAGGCATCTCAACGATAGGTTCTTCTTCTTTTACTTCTTCTACTGGTTTTTCTTCTTCAAATGGGAATAATGTTAATTCCGGCATCTGTAATGTTTCATTCATTTCTGACATAACTGCCTCCTGTTATTCGTTTATATATAAGTTCAATATTAATCATCGGTTGCGGGATTCAATTTAAAATCCAGTTTCTTTTAATCCATCCTGAGCCATCATAGTCTGCAGCACACTGATATCAGAGGATACATCCCATGCCTGATTCTGGAATAAAGTATCTAATAATTTCTGGAATCCATCATTTAACGCATCGAGAGAATCTTCGATTTCGCGTTTTGAATTTGCGATATTATCAACCTCTACTTCCTGTGCATCTAACTCTTCATATGCATGAAGCAGTTTAACTGTTGTAGGGAGATAAAAATCAAGAAGCTTTCGTACCTGATCTACCATATCAGGATGTTCTTCGATACGATCAAATATTCCGGAAATAATATTTTCCATCTGTTCGATCTTAGCTGAAATCTCTTCACCTGGAATTGCCTCGTTGCATCGATGAATCTCTTCTTCAAATGCACGGCCTCTACGAACGATTTCAATCTGAGGATTCTCAAAATCATGCATTTCCTGCTGCATTCTTCTTTCTTCCTCTTCACGCTGAGCTTGTTTTCTCTGTTTATCAAGACGAAGATATTCTTCGTAAGTTTCATTATCAACCATTAAAGTAGTTTCATCCTGATCAAGATGACCCTGAATAAACCAGTCTTTATTGATCATATAATTCAAATCTTTAACAAGACTATTGTGGTTTCTCTTTGTGATTTTTTCAAGATGTTTTAAATCTACATAAGACTTATTACCAAGTTCTTTTCGAATTCGTTTAAATAAATCCATTCGCTTAAGTTTTCTGACGCCAAGCGCTGTAAGACCTGCAAAAGCGAGCATAAATGCCCAGTCGGCAACGCTTGTAATATTTAAAGTCATGATTCCACCCAAAGCAATTAACCCGGCAAATCCGGTGCTAAATAAAGTAAATCCCTTTGTCGGATTCTTGAATAATAATTTTTCTCTACGTTTTAAATCAAATTCTTTTGAACGAGCAGAAGCATTCTGTGAAGCTTCCGTAAATGCTCTTCCGGCACGTCCTGCTGCATCAACAGCATCCTCCATCGTTCTACGAATCTGATGATTTAATCGATCATAATCATTGCCATCAATGGCCTTCGTAATGGCATCGACGAGATCATCGCCCCAGTTTCTCTGCTGTGCCATAAAGTCACCTCCGTATATAACTAACTATTTAATATTATGCCATAAAACTGCAGAAAAATAAATCGTCTGCAAATGCAAAATAAACCTAGTTATCTTCTTGGAACGCCTTCTCCACACCCCGGTTCTGCTTTTAAATCACTGACTTCGTAAAATCCGGCATTAAATGCTGCATTACACTCTGCAATTTCCTTTTCTCCTTTGATGTACGCATCATACATTTCCCAAAGATCAATACCACAATCTTCAAGTCCATCATCCTGAGGAATCCACTGTTTGATAATTTCAATTCGTTCGGATTTTGTTGTATCTTTAATTAAATAACTTTTCATATTCATTCTCCTCGTTTTAACTAATTTTCCTCTTTTCATGTTACCTTATTGTAGTTTGAAACTCAAGGCGATTTGTTGCTATTTTAACACGAATTTGATATACTAAACCTTGCATAATTATGCAAATATTTAAATGAGGATGAAAATATGATTGGGACAATTGTTAATGTATGCACCATCACAATTGGGAGCATCATCGGAAGCATTTTTAAAAAGGGAATTAAAGAACAATACCAGAATGCCATGTATACAGCGATGGGCCTTGCTGCTTGTGCAATTGGTATGAATGGTGTGGTTAGCCACATGTCAAAAAGCCAGTATCCGGTATTATTTATCGTAAGTCTTGCGATTGGATCTTTAATAGGGACAATCTTAGATCTCGATAATTGTTTTCAAAATATAGTGAATAAACGATCCAAATCAAATCTCGGACAGGGACTTGCAACCGGTATTTTAATGTACTGTATCGGTACTTTATCGATCTTAGGTCCGGTTATGGCTGCGGTTAATCATGAACACACCTTTTTATTTACTAATGCTACATTAGACTTTGTAACTTCTGCTGTTTTAGCATCAACTTACGGTATCGGTATGGTACTTGCCGCACCAGTACTATTTTGCTGGCAGGGTTCTATCTACTTTGTAGCGAAATATCTTTCTGCTTCCTTCTTTTCAGAAAGCTTACTCGCAGAGTTATCTGTAGTCGGAGGTATTCTGATTTTTGCATCAGGTCTTGGTATTTTACGTATTAAGGATTGCAAAACATTAAATATGCTTCCTTCTTTGCTTGTGCCAATGATTTTCTTTGTTGCTAAGATGGTTTTTAATTTTTAGGAGATTTTTAAGATGAAAAAATATAGATATGAAACACCAAAAGGCAATATTGTTTACTGGATGAATGATTTTCTTCCAGCGCGTAAAACACTCGTGTTATTACCAGGTTTAACTGCCGATCATCGTTTATTCAATAAGCAGGTTTCTTATTTTAAGGATATGTATAACTTGTTCGTCTGGGATGCACCTGGGCATGCTGCATCAAGACCATTTGAACTTGATTTTACTTTAATGGATAAGACCATTTGGCTTCATGAAATCTTAGAAAAACATGAAATTACACAGCCGATCTTAGTTGGTCAGTCAATGGGCGGATATGTATCTCAGTGTTTTATGGAAAAATATCCTGGCAAAGCAGCAGGTTTTATCTCTATTGATTCCGCCCCATTACAGCGTAAATATGTAACAAAAGCTGAAATTGTTGCACTTAAGAAGATGGAACCAGTTTATAAAGCATATCCTTGGAAAGCATTAGTAATAAGCGGCGCAAAAGGTTGCTCTACTACTTCTTACGGACGTATCTTAATGGACGGCATGATGCGTACTTATGCAGATGATCCAAAATATTATGCAAAGCTTGCCGGACATGGTTATAAAATTCTTGCCGAAGCTATGGAAGCAGACCTTCCTTACGAAATTGATTGTCCTGCTATATTAATCTGCGGTAAAAAAGACCAGGCAGGTTCTACGAAGCATTACAATAAAAAATGGACAAAAAAATCCGGTATTCCACTTCATTGGGTTGCCGATGCCGGTCATAACTCCAATACCGATAAGCCTGAATTTGTTAACGGATTGATTGAAGAATTTGCAGAGATGTAAATTTAATAAAACATAACACAAAACACCGCTCCTTTCGTATGATCTGAGCGGTGTTTTTGTATTTCGGATATTTTCAAATTCAATTGGTGGTTCACAAATAGAACTTTTTTCAGTATTTACTTAATAAGTTCATTCTCAAAAAAACATATAATACTATTTTCTATATTCGTTAAAAAAGTTCATAAACTTTTGGTATTTTCCAAGAAAACTTAAC